>CACKZG010000013.1 GCA_902604545.1 uncultured Pelagibacteraceae bacterium | reverse complement strand
TGTGAAGTAGAATATCTTGATTATGATGGAGAAAAGAAATTGCTAAAGGCTGATGGTCTTCTTGCAACATGTATTCAGCACGAGATGGACCATTTAGAGGGAGTCCTATTTATTGATTATCTTTCAAAATTAAAAAGGTCAATGATAATTAAAAAATTATCAAAATTAAAATCTACCTCTGTAGAAGCTTAATCAATGCTAAAAAAAATAGTTTTTATGGGTACTCCCATGTTCGCTGTTCCAATTTTAAAATCACTTTATCAAAATGGATATCCTATTTCTTGTGTTTACACACAACCACCTCAAAAATCTAAAAGAGGTCAAAAAATTAATAAGTCACCAATTCAATTAATTTCAGAAACTTTAAATATAGAATTTAGAACACCAAATTCATTAAAAGAAAATTTAGAGGAATTAGAATATTTTAAATCTTTAGAGGCAGATTTGGCAATAGTTGTTGCTTATGGTCAAATTATACCAAAGTCGTACTTAAATTTAACTAAAAAAGGATTTATAAATATACATGCATCTATTCTTCCAAAATGGAGAGGTGCTGCTCCTATTCAAAGATCAATTATGAATTTAGATAAAGAGACAGGAATTAGTATTATGAAAATAGGAGAGGAACTAGATACAGGACCGGTATGTAATATTTATAAAATTAATATAGAAAATAATTTAAATGCTGAAGATATTAATGAAAAGCTATCAAGTTTGGCTGCAGAGAAAATTTTAGATAATATAGATGATATATATGAGGATAAAGCAAACTTTGTAGAACAAGATCATTCAACAGCGACATACGCATCAAAAATTCAAAAATTAGAGGGGCAGGTTAATTGGAAAAAGGATGCTAGAAATATAATAGGTAAAATAAATGGACTTTATCCAGTACCAGGAGCTTATTTCATGTTTAATGGTGAGAGATATAAAATATTAAAAGCAGAAATTGGACAAGCACAAGGAAAACCAGGTGAGGTTTTATCTGACCATTTAGAAATTTCGTGTGGAGATAAAAAATCAATAAGAATTAAAGAAATACAAAGACAAGGAAAAAAGCCTCAAAGTATTGGAGAATTTGTTTTAGGAACACAAATTAAAAAAGGTTCATTTTTATAATGAATAGATACCAAATACTTATTGAGTATGTAGGGACAAATTTTAGAGGATGGCAAATTCAAAAAAAAGGGCCAACTATTCAAGGATTAATTAAAGAAAAATTATCAAAGTTATTAAAAGAAAAAATTGTTTTACATGGTCAAGGAAGAACTGATGCAGGGGTTCATGCATTTGAACAATCTGCACACTTTGATTGCAAAAATAAAATAACCGATACAATTAAATTTTTGAAATCTATAAATCATTTTTTAAACTTAAAAGATATTGCAATTAAAAATATAAAAAAAAGAAATAATAAATTTCATGCTCGATTTTCAGCAAAACAAAGAATTTATAAATACTTTATTTTTAATCAAATAAGCCAACCAATAATTGAAAAAAATAGAGCATGGCATGTTCGTAAGCCTTTAGATTTAGAATTAATGAAAAAGGGTGCAAAAAAGTTATTAGGAACCCATGATTATTCAACTTTTAGATCTTCAAGTTGTAATGCAAAAAGTCCAATTAAAACTATAAAATCAATAAATATTAAATCATCAAAAAATAAAATTGAATTTCAATTTAGTTCTAAATCTTTTTTACAACATCAGGTTAGATCTATGGTGGGTTGTTTAAAATACTTGGGAGAAAAGAAATGGGATTTAAAAACTTTTGAAAAGACATTTAAGTCAAAAAAAAGAACACAGTGTGCCCCTCCAGCACCACCAGGTGGTTTATTTTTATTTAGAGTTCTTTATTAATTTATTTTTATTGTTCATAGCAAACTTTTTATTTATTCGCCATCTAGACTCAGCTCTTACAATATAGCCACAACAGTTTTTTGATTTACATTTACAAGGAAATTGTTTGTAGTTTTCATCGTAACTAAATCCATAATCACAGGTAAACTCATCACCTTTTTTAATGTCCTTGATTGCTTTGACCCAAATTTTCAATCCCTTTCCATCGTAATCACAATTATTATTACAAGAATGGTTTATTAAGCCCGCAGTATTCCATGGAAAATCTCCATCTAAGTCATATCTTTTATTTATTGTAAATAAATATATTGGTTTATTATTATCGTATTTATCAGAGTCTTGTGTTTGCTTTTTCGTTATAAGTTTTCCAACATAGTCAATTATTTTGGTTCCTTCTTTAATGTCACAAGTTGCATAAAGTCCTCTACCTTTATTATCAATGCCAGATTTTTTTATTTTATATAATTTCATGAAGATTTTTTATTAAGATTTTTCTTAAGAATTATCAATTAAATTCTAAAAGAGCATCAACGTGCCTTTTAGTGCTGTCTCGAAGTGCATTTAGGTCATAACCGCCCTCTAAAATTGAAACAACTTTTCCACCGCAAAATTTCTTAGAAGCCTCTAATATTCTTTTGGTAATAGTAAAATAATCCTCTGTTTTTAAATTAAATTGAGCAAGAGGGTCATCTTCATGAGCGTCAAATCCAGCACTGATTAATATAAACTCCGGTTTAAACTCTTCTAATTTTTTTAATACACTGTCAAATACATTTAAATATTCTTCTGAACTTATACCAGCTGGCAAAGGTATATTTAATATATTGTTAAATTTACCTCTTTCTTGTTCAGAACCAGTTCCTGGGTAGTATGGATATTGGTGAGTTGATATAAAAAGAACATTTTTATTTTCATAAAAAATATCCTGTGTTCCATTACCATGATGTACATCAAAATCTATTATTGCAACTTTCTTATATTTATATTTTTTCAACAAATAATTTGCACCGATACTCACTGAATTTAAAATGCAAAAACCAGCGGCCTTGTTTTGTGAGCTATGATGTCCAGGAGGTCGAACTCCACAAAATGCATTTTTAAACTCTTTTTTTTCTACTCCATCAATTGCAGCAATTATTGATCCAACTGCATCGAAAGTTGCGTCTTTGCTGCCAGGTGAAATGATTGTATCACCATCAAGTGAAGAAAAACCTTTTTTTGGAAAAGAACTTTTTACTAAATTTAAATAATTCTTTTCATGTGTGGTTAATAGAATATCGTCTGAAACTTTAGAGGGTTTCTTCCATATAAGATTTTTATTATTTAGTTTTTTAAAATTTTCTACTATGACTGATACTCTTGCTATTTGTTCTGGATGCCCAGGACCTGTATCGTGATTTTGAGATGTATCTGATGTAATTAAACCAGTTTTCACTTAAAGTAGTTATCTAAGATTTTAGTATAAATTAAAGTTAATCTTTTTAAATCAGATAATGAAACACATTCTCCAATCTTGTGCATAGTTTTACCTACTAATCCAAATTCTAAACATGGAGCTATTTTTCTTATAAATCTTGCATCTGATGTACCACCAGTTGTAGATAATTTAGGTTTAATTTTAGTAATTCTCTTAATTGTATCTTGTATCATAAATGTGGTTTTGTTAGGCCTTGTTAAAAAGGCCTCACCAGAAACACTATATTCAATTTTATATTTTGATTTATTTTTATTACAAATTCGTTTTATTATTTTATTAATTTTATTCTTTAATTTGTGAGATGTGTGTTTGTTATTAAATCTAATATTAAAGGATGCACTAGCCAATCCTGGAATTACATTATCAGCTGAATTATCAATATTAATTTTTGTTATTTCTAAATTTGTAGGTTGAAAATCTTTTGTTCCTTTATCAAATTTAATTTCTTTCAACTCTTTTAATATTTGGACTAAAGCTGTTGACGGATTGTTCGCTCTATTTGGGTAAGCGACATGACCCTGAATACCAATAACAGATAATTTTCCAGTCACACTACCTCTACGACCGATTTTAATCATTTCACCTAATTTATTTGGATTCGTGGGTTCTCCTACTAAGCAAAAATCTATTTTTTCTTTTCTTTTTCTCAAATACTCAACAACTTTTTTCGTTCCATTAATTGCAATTCCTTCTTCGTCTCCAGTAATTAGAAGACTAATAGAACCACCGAATTTTTTATTTTTTTTTGAAAAATTACTTACCGCAGTTACAAATGCAGCTATTGAGCTTTTCATATCATTTGCACCTCTGCCAATTAAGTATCCTTTCTTAACAGCAGGTTTGAATGGATTAACAGTCCAATCATTCAAATTACCAGGTGGTACTACATCCAAATGACCTGCATAACAAAAATTTGGATTTGTGGCACCAAGTCTCGCGTAAAGATTTTTTACAGGATAACTATTTTTATCTTTAAACTCGAGAATTTTAGTTTTAAAGCCAATTTTTTTTAATTTTTTTTCTAAAAATTTAATAACACCAGCATCAGTTTTTGTAACAGAAGGAAACCTAATTAGCTCTTTAGCTAATTGTAATTCATTTATTGTTGGCATGTTTAATCTCTTAAAAGATCGTTAACTGATGTTTTTGATCTTGTTTTTTCATCAACTTGTTTAATTATTACTGCACAATACAAAGATGGCGCTTGAGGATTGTTTTTATCTGGCAAGGATCCTGGAACTACCACTGAATAAGGTGGAATTTTTCCATAAGTTATTTCGCCAGTTTTTCTATTAACAATTTTTGTTGATTGTCCAATATACATTCCCATACTTAGAACAGAGCCTTCTCCAACTATTACACCTTCTACTACTTCGGACATTGCTCCTAAGAAAACATTATCTTCAATAATTGTTGGTAATGCTTGAGCAGGTTCTAATACACCTCCAACTCCAGTACCAGCTGAGACATGACAATTTTTTCCAATTTGACAACAACTTCCTGCACGACTAAATGTATCCATCATTGTTCCTTCATCAATATACGCTCCAATATTTACGTAACATGGCATCAAAACTGCATTCTTTCCTACAAATGATCCTTTTCTTACTGGCGAATTAGGCACCATTCTAAAACCAGCTTTTTCATGATCTTCTTTTGTCCATCCAGCTGTTTTTCCTTTAAGTAAATGAGCTTTGTCATACCAGCTACTGTATGGACCATTTAAATTTTCCATTGGATACATTCTAAAGCTTAACATGATAGCTTTTTTTAGATGTTGATGTGTAATCCATTTACCATTTATCTTTTCAGCTACTCTTGCTTTTCCACTGTCTAAATCATCAATAATTTGATTCACAGCATCCTTTAAAGATTTATCTGAATTTTGACTTACTTGGTCTTTATTTTCCCAAGCTTCATTTATAATTTTTTCAATACTCATAATTTTATGAGTTTTTAAATAACCTTATTTCTTTTAAAAATAAAGAAAGATTTTCAATTTTGTAATCAATATACTCTTCATCTGACTCTTTTTTTCCCCAGTATTCATCATTGATTAACCATACTGTTTTTGCTCCTCTTTCTTTTCCAATAGATAAGTTTTTTGCGATATCTTCAATGTAAAGTGTTTCAGTTGGATCAATTTGAAATTTTTTGACCATTAGATCAAATGCTTTTGCCTCAGGTTTTGGACTGTACTCAGCATCAACAATATCAAATACACCGTCAAATTGATCATCAATTCCTAAGTGAGTAGTAATATTTTTCACATGTTCTTTACTTCCATTTGTAAACACAAATTTGTTTAGATTAATATTTTCAAGCTCCTTCCTTAAAGCAGTGTCTTTTTCTAAAAAATCTAAATTAATATCATGCACGTAATCTAAAAATTCTCTTGGAGGTATATCGTGATGTATCATTAAACCATTAAGACTAGTGTTATATTTATGAAAATAATTTGTTTGTAATTCTTTTGCCTCTTTTAAATCTACATTTAATTTATTTGAAATATATTGAGTCATTTTTTTACTTACTTGACCAAATACTCCTTCAAGATCACTATAGAGCACCCCATCACAATCAAATAATATGTTTTTGATATTCTTTAATTCTTTCATTTTCTTATCAGGGTCCCAGAGCCCTTGTCAGAGAATATTTCCCATAAACACGAATGTGGCTTCGTGCCATTGATTATACCAACTGCTGTTACACCATTATTTACGGAGTCTAAGCATGCGTTTATTTTAGGTATCATACCTTCTGTAATAGTTTCATCTTTAATCATTTCAAGAACCTCAGATGAAGAAATTTCCTCTATTAATTTCTTATTTTTATCTAAAACACCATCAACATTCGTCATTAACAATAGTCTTCTAGATTTTAAAGATTTTGCTATAGCCATCGCAGCTGTATCTCCATTAATATTATATGTTTGGTTTTCTTTACCTAATCCTAATGGAGAAATTATAGGAATTTTATTTTGATTAATTATATTTAATATTTTTTCATTATTAATCTCATTTGGTATTCCTACAAATCCTAGCTCTTCTGCTTCTGGTATAGTTTTAATAACATTATTATTTTTTGTGTGAATAGAGATCGCCTCTGTTTCTTTCTCTTTTAAAGAATTAATAATGTCATCATTAAAATCAATCAAAACAGATTCAACAATATCAATTATATTTTTGTCAGTTACTCTTAGTCCTCTTATAAATTTTGATTGAATATTTGATTTTTCTAGCTCTCTTTTAATTCTGGGTCCACCACCATGAATTACCACAGTTGCAAGGCCTAATTTATTTAAAACACTAAGATCAGTTATAAAATTATTAAATACGTTTCTATCAATTAAAACGTTTCCACCGTATTTAATTACTATTAAATCATTTTTATATTTTTCAATATATTTAGTTACTTCATTAATTGGTGGCCCATCTTTAGGTAATATCTTTTCAAGGTCCATTTATTATTTTTTAATTAGGTTACAGTTTTAACTGTTGTACGTTTCATTATTACAACCTGCTGAGCCATTGTTAAAATGTTATTAACTGTCCAATAAATTACTAGCCCACTCGGGAATGGTGCAAGAATTACTGTTAAAAATAAAGGGAAGAACATAAAAATTTTTGCTTGCATTGGATCTGTTGGAGCGGGATTTAACTTTTGTTGCAACCACATTGATACCCCCATAGCAACTGGCCATGCTCCAATTACAAGAAAAGAAGGTACGTCATAAGGAAACAATCCAAATAAATTAAATATAGAAGTAGGATCCTTAGCACTTAAATCTTGGATCCAACCATAAAAAGGCATATGACGCATTTCTATCGTTACAAATAAAACTTTATACAAAGCAAAAAATACAGGTATTTGAATTAGAATTGGCAAACATCCAGACATGGGATTTACTTTTTCCTTCTTGTAAAGAGCCATCATAGCTTGTTGCAATTTCATCTTGTCATCTTTGTGTACTTCTTTAAGTCTTGCCATCTCAGGCTGAAGAGCTTTCATTTTAGCCATGCTTCTGAATGAAAAATTAGCAAGTGGAAAAAATGCTACACGAATACAAACAGTAACAGCAATAATTGCCAATCCATAATTACCAAATATTTTAAAGAAATATTCTAAAGCAGTAAATAAAGGACGTGTTAAAAAATATAAGAATCCCCAATCAATAGTAAGATCAAATTTATCAATTTTTAGAGATTCTGCATACCCATCAATTACATCAACTCTTTTTGCAGCTACTATTATTTGTAAGTTTTCTTCTATAGAGGAATTTCCAGTTAACTCTAATGGTTCTGTTGTAACAAAGTTTATTCTATATTTATTTTTGTAATCCATCGTAGTTTTAAATTCTTTTTCTCTTGGTGGAATTAGAGTTGATATGTAATATTTATCTCCTATTCCTAACCATCCTTTTTGTGCAGTTCTAGAGAACTTTTTCTCTTCAATATCGTCGTAATCTTCCTCAATTAACTCTTCATCTAACGTAGCAATAGGTCCTTCATGAAGAATGTAAAAATCAGTTAAACCTTCAGGGATCTGATTTCGTATAATTTGTCCATATGAATAGAAGTCGTAGTTTTTATCAGTAGAATTTATAACTCTTTGTTTTATAGTGAATAAAAACTTATCATCTAAAGCAATTTCTTTTTCAAAAGTGATCCCTTGATCATTTGTCCAACTAAGTTTTATAGGAGATTGATTAGTTAATTTATTATTTCCAGAAACTGACCAAATTGAATCTGCATTTGGAATATCAATATTTTTATCAGTAGTAATAAAACCACTTTCTATTAAATATCCTTCTTTAGATTTTCGTGGTGCAAAAAATTTTACTTTTTCATCACTTTCTAAACTGACATTGTATTCTTTGAAAGTAAGATCATCAATTGCAGCTCCTTTTAAAGAAATAGATCCAACAATACTTTGGTTTTCAAAGAAAACTCTTTCACTTTCTTTCAAAGCATCTTCTCTAGAAATTTCAGTTACATTTTCTTTTTGATCTAAACTAGGAGCATCTGAGTTTTGTTCCGTTTTATTTTGTTCAACTAAATTTTCTTTCGTTACCGGTGGCGGTGCGAAGAAAAGTGAATATAATATAATTACTGCAGCTGATAAACTTATGGCTGCTATAATATTACGAGTTTCCAATTTTTTTCTCCTTTACTTCTTTTTTAACTGGATCAAACCCACCACTTCCCCAAGGGTGGCAAGATAAAATTCTTTTTATACTCATGTATAAGCCTTTAAAAAAACCATATTCTTTTAAAGCATCTATGGTGTATTCAGAACATGTTGGTAAATATCTACAAGAATGACCCAATAATGGACTAATCAAATATTTATAGGACTTGATAAATTTGATTAAAATTACAGTAAATATATTCATTTTATTTTCTCAAAATCATTAAATAAGGTTTCTTTTATAATTTTGTATTCGTTATTTAGCATGGCCGCATGAGCAATAACAAGAACAGATTTTTCAAGTTTTATTAAATTTTGTTTAATTCCATCATTAAATATTTGTCTGAGCCTTCTTTTAATTTTGTTTCGTTTCACAGCTATTGCTATCTTTTTTTTTACCGAAAAAGAGATATTTAATTTTTTCTTATCTTTATTAGGTAAGTTTCCAAAAAAAATTGTTACATATTTGTTTGAAATCTTTTTTTGTTTTAAAAGTGTTTTAAATTCCTCATTTTTTGAAAGAGCAACAATTTTGCTTTTCATTATTTTAAACTGAAACAGTTAGTGATTTTCTTCCTCTCGCTCTTCTTCTAGCTAAAAGTTTCTTTCCACCTTTAGTTTTCATTTTAGAACGAAAGCCGTGTTTTCGAGCTCTTTTTTTATTAGAGGGTTGATAAGTTCTTTTCATAATTAGATTTGATATAGTTTTTTATAATTTTTGCCCCTTTATATTAGTAATAATTAAAATAGCAAATAGAAGATTAAGGGTTAAAATAAGAATAATCATGGAAAATACAAAAAAAATTAAATTATTTATCGGCTTATCTTATTTGTTAATTATTTGCTTATTTTTGTATTTCTTTTTTTCAAAATTTAGTCTTGAAGAGATTACATCCTATGATTTCATAAAAAACAACAATGCTTATTTTGCTGAACTTAAAAAATCCAACTTATTTTTAATTTCTATTATTTTTTTAGCATTAACTATTCTTTGGGTTTTCCCTTTTTTAGGATTTGGATCTCCAGTTGCTTTAATTGGTGGTTTTATATTTGGAAAATGGATAGGGACACTTGTTGTTGTTTTGGGTTTGAGTATTGGTGCCACTTTTTTGTATATTTTTGGAAATTATTTTTTAAAACAGCTAATTAGAGAAAGGTTTTTAAATAAGTTTCAAAACTTAGAAATAAAATTTAAACAATCTGAATTTAATTATTTATTAATTTATCGTTTTATAGGTGGTATACCTTGGCAGCTGAGCTGTCTCTTGCCAACTTTATTTAATGTTAAGGTTATTAACTTTTTCTTTGCTACATTGATTGGAATAATTCCTCAAATTTTTTTAGCAGTTTCTATTGGGAGTGGATTAGAAAAAATTATAGACCAAAATGCTGAAGTACCAGAAATAACTGATATAATATCTTCACCTGATATATATATTCCTATCACAACTTTCTTTATTTTAATTCTGATTACGATATTTTTGAGAAAATTTTTTTATAGAAATTAGTGGTGCTCCCACCCTGTACTGACCAGGGAACTAGTCATTACCAATGACTTGTTATACCATTTAACTACAGGAGCTTAGAGACAAATTGTATTTTATTGATAATAAAGCATTTTTTTCAAATTATTGCCTTAATTTTTTGATGAATATGATTTATATCTATTTTAGGAAAATGTTATGGGGATTCATTACGATTATAAATCAACTAAAGGTAATAAGCTTATGGAAAAGCAAGCTAAAAGAGAGAGAAAGCTTGCTGAAAAAAAAGCTAAACGTTTAGCTAAAGAAGGCCCAAAAAAAGAAGAGGAAAAAGCACCTTCACTAGATCCCAATAAACCAATTTCTTTAGATTTCCTGACTAACCCAAACAAAGAATGAGTTCAAAAGAAAAAAATGAGCGTTTAAGCTTAGCGCTTAAGAAGAATTTAAAAAAAAGAAAAATTTTCCAAAAAAAAAATAAAAAGAAAAATGATACTAAACGATAAGCAAATAATAAAATTAGCAGAGGAACATGAAATGATTAGTCCTTTCGTGAATAAAAGTGTTGCTAATGGAATTAGTCATGGTGTTAACCCATTTGGTTATGATCTTCGTTGTGGATCAGAATTTAAAATTTTTACCAATATAAAAGGAGCTACAGCAGATCCAAAAAATTTCAGTGAAGATAATTTTATTACTGTAAAAGACGAAGAGTCTATTTTAATACCACCAAATAGTTTTGCACTCGCTGCGAGTCTGGAATATTTTAAAATGCCAAGAAATGTTACTGGTCTTGTCACAGCAAAATCAACTTATGCAAGGTGTGGTTTAGGCGTTCCACCAACGGTACTAGAGGCAGGTTGGGAAGGTGTTTTAGTTTTAGAATTCTCAAATCATACTTCAAATAGTATCAGGCTTTATGCAAATAGTGGTGCAGCCCAAATCCTTTTTTTTCAAGGAGAACAGCCAGAAATTTCTTATGCTGACAGAGATGGAAAGTATCAAGGTCAAACAGGAATTACTTTAGCAAAATCAAAATAATTTATGGATAAATTTTCTATCACCGGTCCTTGTCGAGTGATGAGAGGTGAAGTTTCGATATCAGGTTCTAAAAATGCGGCTTTGCCAATACTTGCCGCAACACTGTTATTTGACAAACCTGTAATTATCGAAAATCTACCTAGGGTAAGAGATATCGATACGATGCTGAACTTATTAAAATCTCTTGGATCAAATATTCAATTTTTAAATAATAAAAAAACAGTAAAAATCACAAAGACCAAAAAGCAAAAACAGTTTGCATCTTATTCAATTGTTAAAACAATGAGAGCAGGAATACTCGTGCTTGGACCATTAGTTGCCAAATACCATAAATCAATCTCAAGTTTTCCAGGTGGATGTGTTTTGAATGGTAATTCTGGTAGACCAATTAATTTACATTTGGAAGCTTTAAAAAAACTTGGAATGAAGTATGAAATAAAAAAAGGATATATCCATGCTAAATCTAACGGTAAATTAAAAGGTAATAAAATTAAGTTTCCTACAATAAGTGTAGGTGCTAGTCAGCAACTAATAATGAGCTCAGTTTTGGCAAAAGGCAAAACTTTGTTACATAACTTAGCATGTGAACCAGAAATTTTAGATTTAACTAATTTTTTAATTTCTGCAGGCGCTAAAATTAAATGGATTGGTAAAAGAACCTGTCAAGTCATTGGTGTAAGTTCTCTTAAAGAAACAAAATATTCAGTAATGGGCGATAGGATTGAAACTGGAACTTTTTGTGTTGCAGCTACATTAGCAAAAGGAGATTTGTTAATTAAGAATTTTGATCCAAAGTTAATTAAAACTGAATTAAATTTACTAAAAAAAGTTGGGGCAAAAATTAAATTATTTAAAAATAGCATTAATATTAAAGGACCAGAAAGAATAAAAAGTATAAAAAATATAACAACTAGGGAGTACCCTGGATTTCCCACAGACCTTGCCCCTCAATTTATGGTCCTTCTTTGTAAGGCTAGCGGCACAAGCTCAATTACGGAAAATATATTTCAAGGTAGATTTTTACATGCAATGGAGCTTCAGCGACTGGGAGCTAAAATAACTATAAAAAATAGAACTGCAAAAATAGAGGGCAATACAAACTTTATTGCAGCAGAAGTAATGTCAAGTGATCTTAGAGCTTCGGCTGCTTTAGTGCTTGCTGGTATCATTTCAAAAGGCAACACAGTAGTAACTAGAGTTTATCATTGTGATCGAGGTTATGAAAATTTTGAAAATAAACTAAAAAAAATTGGTGTTAAAATTAAAAGATTAAAGTAGTGAACTATTTTGCTAAGATAATTGCTAACGATTTAGAGGGTTTGCAGATGATTTCAGCTTGCAGTTCAGCAGCTAAAGTCAAAATTTCAGATATTAAGTATCTTGCATCTAATAAAGTATTTTTGTTATCAATTGAGAGAATTAAAGTTGAAAATGAAAATGAGGATAAAAAGGTTAATAGCATCTTGAGGTTTGACTTTGTTGATAAAGTAAGATCAAAGAACATTGATCAATCAAATCAAGAAGCGGTTTTAGAATTAGTAGGTATAGATTATTTGAAAAATAATGATGTTTATGAAATAAATCTTATTTTTAATAACAATGCTCATATTGCTTTAACTACAGAAACTATTGAAGCAAGATTAGAGGATCAAAGTGAAATTAAATAGTTATGAAGATATTAAATAGTAAAAGTAAAAATTTTGACAAATTATTAGAGAATTTGCTTTTACAGAGAAAAAAAAAAATTCAATCAGACTCTGTTTCTGTAACAAATATAATTAAAGATGTTAAAAAAAATGGAGATAAAGCATTATTAAAATACGAGAAAAGATTTAATCAAAACAACGTAATTATTCCAAGCTCAAAACAAATAAAAAAATCTATAAATTCACTTGATAAAAAAGTAAAGAAAGCAATCGATACGGCTTATAATAGAATTTATAAATTTCACTCACTTCAAAAATTTAAAAATATTTCTTATACAGATAAATTAAAAAACAAACTTGAATATAAATATGTGCCATTAGAGTCTGTTGCAATTTATGTTCCTGGTTCTACTGCTTCATACCCATCAAGTGTATTGATGAATGCTATTCCAGCAATTGTTGCAGGCGTTAAGAGAATAGTTATGATTAATCCAGGCTATAAAGGAAAACAAAATCCAGCCGTATTATACGCTGCAAAAAAATGCAAAATAAAAGAAATTTATTCTATCGGGGGCCCTTCTGCTATTGCAGCAGTATCCTATGGGACAAAAAAAATTAAAAAAGTTCATAAAATAGTTGGTCCAGGAAACGCATATGTTGCGGCAGCAAAAAAAGAAGTTTTTGGTGTTGTTGGAATTGAAGGTATGACTGCAGGACCTTCAGAAGTGACTGTAGTTTGCGACAAATTTTCAAATCCTGAGTGGGTTGCAAGTGACTTAATTGGACAAGCTGAGCATGATATTCTTGCACAATGTATTTTGATTTCAAAAGATAAAAATTTGCTTGAGAAAGTAAAAATTGAAATTACCAAACAATTAAAACAAATTCCAAGAGCTTCTGTTGCAAGAAGAAGTTTAATTAATAATGGAATTCTTATGTATGTTTCTTCAGACGCTAAAATAATTAGTGTTATAAATAAAATTGCACCAGAACATTTAGAATTAAATATTAAAAATTATAAATCTTTAGTTCCAAAAATAAAAAATTCAGGATCAATATGTTTAGGAAAATATGCAGTGATGGCAATGACTGATTATAATGTTGGATCAAACCATGTGTTGCCAACTAATGGTTCTGCAGAATACTCGAGTGGTATAAGTGTAAATGAATTTTATAAAAGGATTTCATACATAAACTTATCAAAAAAGGGTATTGAAAGTCTTGGACCATCAGTTATAACACTTGCAAATTACGAAGGGTTGGTTGGACATGCTCAATCTGTAGTAAAACGAATAAGGAGAAAATAAATTTGTCAAAACAAGACTTACTGGAATTTAAAGGTACGGTTATAGATCTACTTCCTAACGCTATGTTTAGAGTGAAATTAGAAAATGGACATACTGTTACTGCCCACACAGCTGGTAAGTTAAGAAAAAACAGAATTAGAGTTCTCCAAGGTGATAATGTGACAGTTGAAATGACACCTTACGATCTTACTAAAGGAAGAATTATCTTTAGAGGATAAATAAGGCTGAGTAGCTCAGGAGTAGAGCAGAGCCCTGAAAAGGCTTGTGTCGGAGGTGCGAATCCTTCCTCAGCCACCACCACAAAGTTTCATCTTGAAATAATCATAAAAGAAATTAACTTTAAGAGATAATAAATAACAAAAGGACTAAGAAATAAGATGAGTACACTACAAGGAAAAATTAAATGGTATAATGGTAAAAAGGGATATGGCTTCATTGAAAGAGATGATAAAGAAAAAGATGCCTTTGTTCACGCTTCAGCGGTAAAAGCTGCTGGTATGAGATATCTCAATGAAGGTGATAAACTTGAATTCACATTAGAAGATGGTCCCAAAGGTCCTTCTGCAGTTAATTTAAAAAAAATAGACTAATTCAGAAATAATTTTAAAGGGCGTTTTATCTATCAAATAGATAAACGTCCTTTTTCTATTTATACCTTGAATATTAATTATTTTTGTCTAAAAGACTGTTCATGAATATAAATATTACATACAGAAAGACTTTTAGAAGTACTCACAGAAACTGTTTCCATAGCCAGTAGGCTATTTATTTATATTATAATTTTAAATCCACATAAAATAAGATAAAAACAAAGAGGATAAGCCCGGGTGGTGTAATGGTTAGCACGGAAGTTTGTGGAACTTTAAGTTTGAGTTCGACTCTCAGCCCGGGTACCAAAAAATGAATAAAGAAAAAAAATTAATTCCTGGATTACCTTCAGGATTTGAAGATCGTTGGGATAAAAAACTTCTTCTCAAAAAAAAGCTTTTAAAAGCTATTGAGAATAATTTTATTAAATTTGGAGCAGAGGCTCTGGAAACCCCTTCGTTTGAGATAAGTGAAAATATAGGATCTTTTTTGGCAGAAGATGACGCCAATCCTATGTCTGATGTATTCTCATTTCAGGATGGAGAAAAAAGCATTACTCTTAGGTATGATCTTTCAAGCCCACTAGCTAGATTTGTTGCACAAAATAATCAAGAGCTTCCATCAATCTTTAAAAGGTATGCTATTCAAAATGTCTTTAGAAATGAAAAGGCTGGTAATGGAAGATACAGAGAATTTATGCAAGCGGATTTTGATATCGTGGGAAATGTTAATCCTGCGCAAGCAAATGCGGAGCTTTGCAATTTAATATCAAGTACTTTGTTAGATTGTGGTCTAAAAAAAGATCAATTTAAAATCAACGTTAGTAACAGAAAAATAGTTCAAGGATTAATTGATGATTTAAAAATATCAGAAGAAAAGCAAGTAAAAGTAATTAGGGCAATTGATAAATTAGATAAACCAGGTTTTGGTTTAAAAGGTGTTGAAGATCTGCTTAAAAAAGAGAGAAAAGATATAAGTGGTGCAATCACTAAGGGTGCAGATTTAAACGATGAACAAGCGTCTGAAATACTAAATTTTCTAAAAATTAAAGATTTAAAAGAATTAAAAGAAACATTAAAAAATCCATTGTCTAAAGAAGGTATAAAGGAATTAGAACAAGTATTTGAAGTATTGGGCTACAGTTCAAATTTAAATCAGGTCAAAACAAATTTTACAATTGTTAGGGGATTGGCTTATTATTCAGATTTCATTGTTGAAACAAATCTAAATTTTAAAGTTACAAATAACAAAGGTAAAGAGGTCGATATAGGCAGTATTTGTTCTGGAGGAGCCTATGCAAAATTAATCTCAAGATTTAAAGGTGTGGATATTCCAGGCACCGGAATTAGTTTTGGAGTTGATCGGTTGTTATTTGCTTTAATGCAATTAGATCAAATAAAAGTAGATAGTCAAAAACCAGTTTTAGTTTGTGTAATGGATGAAAAATATCTTAAAAATTACTATGAAATTTTAAATCTATTAAGAAATAATAATATCAATGCTGAAATTTTTTTGGATACAAAGAAAAATTTAGGCAAGCAACTAACCTTAGCAAATAAACGTGAGTTGGATGTTGCAATAATATGTGGTGAAAATGAATTTAATGAAAATACAGTCACGATAAAAAGCCTTAAAGGTATTAAGGGTGAAAACAATAAAACATTTCCAAAAGAAAATTTAATCGATGAAGTCAAAAAACTTATCTGAAAGTATCCTTAGATCAGTAAAATCTAAGGGTTTTAAATATATTGATTTACCTTCAGTAATTGAGGCTAATCACATTGTTCAAAGATCAGGAGAAAACTTTAGAAAATTTATCTTTTCTTTTACGGATCAGAATGGAAGAGAGTTATGCTTAAGACCAGATTTAACGATTGCATCTTGTTTAAGATATTTAGAAAATAATTTAAAGGGTAAGGAAAAAATTTTTTATAGTGGTCAAGCTTATCGAAAATCACAAAATAAAAAAGACTCAATTATAAGAAATCAAATTGGATTTGAAATTTTAGGATCTAAGGATGAGAAAAATGACGATAAAGAAATTATAAATACATCTATTAAATCACTTCAAAATATCAAATATTCGTCTGGAACACTCACTATTGGAAATGTTGAAATATTTAATTTATTAATTTCAAAATTAGATATTCCAAAGAGATGGAAGCTAAGATTAGCCAGACACTTCTGGAGAGAAGAATATTTTAATGATTTATTAAAAAGATTAGAAACTAATTCAGATGTTGATCCAACAATTGTAGAAATAGATAAAAAGCGTTATGTGAAAATGCTTAAAGAGGATTTATCAAATATTGTTGCAGGAAGAACAATTAATGAAATATTAAAAAGATTTGATCAGAAAATAAAAGATCCGAGAAGAGCTAGTAAAGGAAAGAATGTTTCAAAAATAATAAAAGATTTCTTAAAAATTAAATGTCCCATAAATAAAGCAGCAATTGAGTTAAATAAATTTTTTAAAAAAAATAGAATAAATTTAGCTGTAGATCAAAAATATTTTCCAATTTCTAATAACAAGGTTTCAAAATTAAATGTAGTATTTTCAGCATCCTTTGGAAGGCAACTAGAATATTACACCGGAATGGTCTTTAAAATTGATATTAAATCTAAAAACTCATTAAAAAATATTATTAATGGTGGTCGCTATGATGGTTTGATTTCAGACTTAGGATCAAAAAAACAAACTCCAGCAGTAGGTGCTGCTTTAAATTTAAATTACTAATGAAAAAAAATATTTTAAATATTGGAATTCCAAGTAAAGGCAGACTTAGAAAAGATGTTTTAAATATTTTTAAAAAAAATAAATTAAATCTTATTTCTGAGAGAGGAGAAAGAGATCTTTTAGGGTCAATAAAGCAATATAAAAATATTAAGATTTTATATCTTCATGCAAGAGAGATCATTGAAAGACTTGGAGATGGATCTTTAGATATAGGTTTTTCTGGCTTTGATTTATTGAAAGAGAGTGAAATAAATACTCAAAAAAAAATTAATGTTTTAAAAAGATATGATTTTGGTAAGGCCACATTAGTAGTTGCAATCCCAGATCCTTGGATAGATGTACAAACAGTTGCAGATTTAGAAGAAATTGCATTTGAATTTAAAGATAGGAAAAAGAAAAGATTAAGAGTGGCAACAAAATATCCAAATTTAACAAGGGAATTTTTGTTTTCAAAGGGTGTTACCCAATTCAAATTAATTGATAGTTTGGGTGCAACTGAAGCTTATCCTTTTACAGGCTCTTCGGAGATAATTACAGATATCACGTCTACTGGGGAAACTTTAAAAGCAAATAATCTACGTATTTTAAAAGATGGAGAGATACTTAGATCAGAGGCTTGTTTGATGATTTCTAAGTCATCAAATAACAAAACAGGCCTAAGAAAAATATTAAAATTACTTTCTAAAAATTAAGTCTTTCCAATAAATTAGTATAATTTTGATAATATCAAGATTTCTAATAATTGCATAAAGCGCAACAATAACACAAATAATGAAGAATATTTTTAATACTAAAATTAGTTCCATAAAGTATTTTTAAATATTTAAATACATTAATCAAATATTTACTATAAAATAAAAGAATTAGAATCATGGATACTGCATTATTAATTTTGCTAGTTTTATTGTTAGGAGGTGTTTTAGCTATTCTTTATCTAAATTTAAAAACTAAGCCTAATCAGGAAAACGAAAATAAAGAGGCTGAAGAAATAGCTAATTTAAAATCAGAAATTTCAAGTTTAAAAGATACCTTAAATAATACGATCAACAGCTCACTTGGTGCAATGTCGACTTCATTTAATAACCTATCAACTGGGGTTACTAAAGATATGACTGAAACTTTAACTAAGGTAGAGGAAAAGGTTGGTAATTTTAACCAACAAGTACAATTGTTAAATCAAAGCCAAGAGGGGATAACAAAAATTTTAGCTGGAGTTAAGAAATACGGAACTCTTGCAGAATTTAGCCTAGACGCTCTTATTAAAGATTTGCTGCCAGCCTCTCAATTCATGACGAATGTAAAAATGAAGGAAGATACAAGTGAAAATGTGGAATTTGCAATAAAGCTTCAAGGAAATGTTTTGGTTCCTGTTGATAGTCATTTTCCAGTAGAAAAATTCAAAGTAATTACCGATGGTCATGAAGCGGAAGACAAAAGGGCTGTTGCAGATGCTAGAGCAAAATTAGCTTCAGCATTTAAAGCTAAAGCTAAAAGTGTTAATGAAAAATATATTGTTCCACCAAAAACTACTGATTTTGCAATTGTATATGCTCCTACAGAAAGCTTATACAAAGAGCTAACTGAATACCAAGATCCAAGTACAAAAGAATTATTAACTCAAGAATTAATGAAAAAATATAAAGTTGTAATATGTGGGCCCAATACTCTTTCTGCCTATTTACAATCTTTACATATGGGATTTCAATCATTGAAGGTGCAAAAAGGTGCAACAGAAATTTACAATCATTTAAAAACAATCAGTACAAGATTTTCTAAACATTTTGACAACATTATAGTTCTTAGAAAAAAATTAGAAGATGCTATGGGAGTTGTTGATAAATTTGGAACGGATGCAAGATCAATTTCAAGAACTTTAGAAAACATTAAAGATCCCGAGCAGGTTGAGAAAGCTGTACAAACTGAAAACGTGGAAAAATTTGTTGAACGAAATAGGCAGCTTTAAAATTAATTTCTTTTTTTCCCTAATAACGTCTATAAGAAATCTCATGCAGTGGAATCAAAAATATGATTATCCAAAATCATCAAGAGCAACAGTTGATGGAATTAGAAGATACTTATTAGGAGAAACAAAATTACCAAGTGTCACTTCAATTTTAGATGTAACTCGATCTGAAGAAGATAAAGCGGCATTAGCAAATTGGAGAGAAAGAACTGGGCAAAAAGAAGCTGAAGCAATTACAAAAGCAGCAAGTAGCAGGGGATCTCAAATGCATAATTATTTAGAGTCTTATTTACTTGGAAGAGAAAATTTAAGTTTTTTTGAAGATAACGAACAATACAAATTAATGGCTAAAGAAATTATAGAAAAAGGTTTGAAAAATAGATTGGATGAAATTTGGGGTGTTGAATGCACTCTTTATTACCCAGAGAAGTATGCAGGTACTGCTGATTGTGTTGGAGTGTATGAAGGAAAAGAAACAATAATTGATTTTAAACAAAGTAATAAACCCAAAAAAGCTGAATATATAGATTCATGGTTTCTTCAAACAAGCGCATATTCATTAGCACATAACATTGTGTATAACTCTAATATCACTTCTTGTGTAATTTTGGTTTGCACAGTAGATAAATTATTCCAAGAGTTTAAAATTCAAGGACATGATTTAATTGTTTATCAAAATTTGTTTTTGGGAAGATTAAAAAAATTTAATGAGCTATCGGATTTAACTTAGTATTTTATGGATAAAATAGTAATTTACGATACTGAAACAACAAATAGCACAATTTGGGGCTCAATAATTGAGGTAGGTGCTGTAGTTGTTGATAAAAACCTAAAAGAAATTGGTAAGCTAAATATTCGTGGCAGAATGCCTGAAGGTGAGGTTCCAAGCGCAAAGGCCTTATTAGTTAACTCAACAAGTATTGATTTACTTACCAAAGGCAATTACTCGCATTATGATTTTTTAGGAGCTGTAGAAAATTTCTTCTCAAAAGTTGCACCAGCATTGTTTATGGGTTGGAGTAACTTAAATTTTGATAGACGAATGTTTCATTTTAATTTTTTCAAAGGGAACAGATATCCTTATATTACTCATTCTTCGCCTAATAAAGAACATGATGGTTTACATGTAGCAAGAGTAGCTCAAACCTTAAATCCCGAAACATTAAAGACTGAATTAACGGAGGCTGGTAATGAAAGCCTAGCATTGGAAGGTTTAGCTAGACAACAAGGATTTGATACATCTCAACAACACACAGCCTATCATGATGCGTTCACAAGCTTAAAAATTCTTAGAATTATAAAAGACAAACACAAAGACAATTGGGAAAATTTTTTAAGTACATCGACAAAAAATAGCGTTGAAACTATTTTAAAAAGTGAAGGTATTTATTCAATATTTGAAAATGTTAAAGGAAAAAATATGATGTACCTTGTATCTACATTGCATCCAGATCATTGTTTTCATCCATCATATGCATCTTGGGGATATTTATTTGACTTAAGAAGAGATCCTGAACCATTATTAAATTTGTCAGTAAATGATCTTAAAGTTTATTTAAAAAAGTTTAGTCCAAAAGCACTTAGAGTAATCAAAACCAACAAAGCTCCTGTTGTATTAGATAAAAAGTTTGCATTAAAGGAAAAGGCATACGCAGACTTAGATTTAAAAACTATTCAAAAAAGAGCAAAAATCGTTAGAAATAGTGAAAATTTTTGTAAAAATATTCAAATCATTAATAGAGAAGCAGCTGAGGAAAAAGCTCAAACTCAAACTCAAGAAGATTTATTACCAGAGGAAACTCTATATGAAAAATTTATTCCTAATAAAGATACCCAATTGTTTAAAACTTGGCATAGTTCGTCTTGGGAAGATAAATTAAGAATGTTGGATAAGTTTCAAGACAAAAGATGTAGTTGGTTTGGTCAAAAAATTATTTATCAAGAAGCACCACATATTTTGCCACCAGATTTATATAAAAATATAAAAAGCGAAATTGCTAGACGAATTTTAAGTAAAAATAGAGAAAAGTGGCAAACTATAGGAATGGCCTACCAAGAAATTGATACCTTAAGAGACCAAGCATCAAATCGAGATGATGAAGAAGAACTAAAAAAATTAGATGAAATAAATGAATTTATTATGTCTATAGAAAAAAAATATGAAATTGCCTAGTTGACTTTAAGGCTCTAATTAATAGAAAGGACATATGCTTACAAATTTTAAAGACGAAGATTTTGATACTAAAATTAAAAATGAAGATGTTTCAATCATTCAGTTTTCAGCTGAGTGGTGTGGTCCATGTAAGGCACTTAAACCAGTAATGGATAAATTATCGGATGAATACAAAGATAAGGCTGGTTTTTATTACGCTGATGTTGAAGATGGTGGAATAAATACTGGAAGTGCGGCAGGGATTAGAGGTGTTCCAACAGTTATTATCTATAAAAAAGGTGTTGAAGTAGATAGAAAAGTTGGTGGAGTTCCTGAAAGTCACATGAAAGAATTTTTAGATAAAAATATCTAATTTAAATTTAAAACTTCACCTGCAAGATATAACGATCCTGTAATTAGTATTATATCGTTTTCCTTGACTGGAATTGACTTTATAGCGTCCTCTATACTTTCCTTATAATTAATATTTGAAAAGCCATTTAGCATATCTTTAAGCTCTTTTCCTTTAATTGAATTAGTTTGATTGGGTATATCTATTGTTGTTAATGAAGCAATATCCTTAAAAAAACTCATATATTCTTTATGATCTTTATTTGCCATCATTCCAAGAATAATATGTTTTTCACAATCTAAACTTTCCAAATATTCATTTAGTACTTTTGCACCCAAAGGATTATGAGAACCATCAACAAAAAGTTGATGATCTTTTACAAGTTCCTTAAGTTTGCCAGACTTAATTTCTTGTAATCTTGCGATACTACTTATTTTTAAAATACCTTTTTTAATGTGATCATCTTTAATATTTAAATTTTTTAAAGTTCTAAGAGTTGCTATAGCTGTTGAAATATTTTCCAATTGAAATTGACCTTTTACATTTGGCATAGGTAATTTTATTCCCCCAAATTGATCTTCATAATAAAAGAAGTCATTTTCTTGGATTGTAAAACTGTAATTTTCATTATGAAAAAATTTATTTGATCGATTATTTGAAATTGTTTTTTTAATATTATCTGTGATTTGATTAGTACTTTGTTTTGCTATAATAATATTTGAATTTAATAGGCTTGATGTTTTTTCAAAAATAATTTTTTCAACAGTTTGCTCATTTTCAGGTAGCCAATCTAAATGATCAAGGCCAATAGATGTTACAATACTAGCTAGATTATCTTTAAGGATATTTGTCGCGTCAAATCTATGAAATAAGCCAGTTTCGATTAGGTTGATATTATTTGGATATTGAGATGCTTTTAAAAAATAAGCTGCAGTTAATATCTCAAAAAAAGTAATAGGTTCATTGTTATTAGCATTTTCAATTTCTTCAAACAAAGTTGCTAACTCTTCGTCATCAAGTTCTTGGTTATTAAATACAAACCTTTCATTGATACTCTTGATATGAGGGCTAGTATAAATATTGCATTTGAAATTTGCCTCTTTTAGAATAGCAAACATCGCTTGAATAGTTGAGTACTTTCCATTTGTCCCTACAATTGTAATTGCTTTGAGTTTGTCTTGAGGGTTTTTTAATTTTTGACAGAGATTTTGAATACGACCTAAATTTAAATCTATTTCTTTAGGATGCAGCTCTTGTAAGCGACTGACTATCTTCTGAAGTTTCATTTTGCTCAGAACTTATAACAGAATTTTGCTTTAACAGTATTGATAATAAAGTTCCTATTTTGTATGCAAGATCTTTACGCTCAACAATCAAATCAACAAAACCTGTTTTTTCCACATATTCACTTTTTTGAAAACCATCAGGTAATTCTTCTTTAACGGTTCCTTGAATAACTCTTGCACCCGCAAACGCAATTAATGCACCAGGTTCAGCGATATGAATATCACCCAACATTGCATAAGAAGCTGTAATACCACCTGCTGTTGGATCCGTAATGCATACCAAATAAGGTAAACCATTTTTCTTTAATTCATTAATTGCAAGGGTTGTTCTAGTCATTTGAGAGAGTGAAATTAAACTTTCCATCATTCTCATCCCTCCCCCCGCACTAATGCATAAAAAAGGGGTTTTGTTTTCAATAGCATGTTGAATTCCATATAAAAAAGCTTCACCTTCAGCAGCGGCCATTGAAGCACCTAAGAAATCAAAGTCAGATGCAACAGCAGTAATTTTAATATTGTTGACAGTTCCACAAGCAACCATCATTCCACACTCCATACCTGTTTTTTTACGAGCACTTTTTAATCTCTCTTTGTAAGGTTTTGAATCTGTCCAGTTTAAAGGATCATCTTTTGGAATAGGTGTTTTAAATACCTCATAATTATTTTTACCAAACAAAATATCAAATCTTTGGCTTGGTTTAATTCGATGATGTTTATTGCAATCTGGGCAAACCCATAAGTTTTGCTCTAAATCTTTTTTAAGAATTGGACCTCTACAACAGCTTGTCCAATCACTTTTTGCAATATCTTCTTTTGTAGCTCGTTCATGAAAAGCAGTTTTTATTTTTTCACCTGCTTTTATTATTTTTGTAATCCAATTCATCTAATCTTATTTTTTAATCTTTTCACTATATTAGTAACATTTGTGACAGGATTTTGTCTCTTTTTAATTGAGTTTGAAATTTCTTTACAAATTGCACTTCCAACTACCAATCCATCAGCTTTTTTTAGAGATTTTATAGTTTTTTCTGTAATTCCAAATCCAATGACAACATTTTTAGATTTATTTTGATTTTTAATTTTGCTGTATCTTTCAAGTATTTTTTTAGGAGAAACTTTTAGTTTTCCTCCAGTAGTTGATAGCATGCTGATGTAATAGAGCATATCATGGGAGTCTTTGATGATTTTTTTTAATCTTATCGAAGATGTGGTTGGAGAAACTAATTGAATAAAGTTAACTCCTCTTTTTTTACATTTAGCAGCAAATTTTTTATTTTCAGGATAAGGAAGATCTACTACTATTAAACCATCAACTTTTGCTTTTTTACATTTATCTAAAAATTTATTTTCATCATATTGAAAGATCATATTATAATAACCCATCAAAATAATTGGTTTATTTTTTTTTGATTTTTTAAAATCTTTTGCTATTAAAAAAACATCATTAATTTTAATTCCATTTTTAATTGCTCTATATGCGCTAGTTTGAATTTGGCCGCCATCAGCAATTGGAGTGTTGTGAGGAAATCCTAGTTCACAGATATCCGCATAATTAGAAATTGATTTAAGTATCTCTATTGATTTTTTTTTAGTATTATCACCCGCAACAGTATAAGTAAGTAGTGCTGGTCTGTTTTCATTTTTTGCATTTTGAAATGCTTGACTCAATAAAAAAGTCATTATTTTTTACCTAATCTTTCCCTTAAAATATCACGATCTTTTTTTGCGTCCCCACAAGAATTAACAATGATGATCGTGTCTTTACTTAATTTAGGTGCAATTTTGATAGCCTCTGCAAATGCATGACTAGGTTCTAAACTTGGATTTAAATTTTCATACTTTGTAACCATTACATATGCGTTGAGTGCATCCTCATCTGTTGCATAAGTGTATCTTGCTCTTTTAGTATCTTTTAAAAAACAATGAATAGGGCTAACACCTGGATAATCTAATCCAGCACTAATAGACTCTGTTTCATTAATTTGCCCTTCACTATTTTGACAAAGATAAGATGCTGCTCCATGTAAAATTCCAATTTTAGCATTTTGACTTAATGGTGCTGCATGAAGTTTTGATTTTTTAGGTCCACCAGCTTCAACACCAATTAATTCAATTTTTTTTCTGTCGTAGTCAATAAATTCACTCCAAAAACCATAAGCAGAGCTTCCTCCACCAACGCAGTTAATAAGTTTAATCTTATTTGGAAGTTTTTTAAATTCTGATTTTAATTGTACTTTTAATTCTCTAGAGATTTGTGCTGTACTCCAACCACAAATTTTAACAAATATATTTGGACCAACAGTGCTTCCAACACACATATGAGTGTTATCACAATTAGACACCCAATATCTCATACAATCACTAACGGCATCCACTAGTGTTTGACTACCTGAATAAACCGGAACTATTTCAGCTCCATTTTTTCTCATTGCATCACAGTTAGGTTTTTGTCTTTTAATATCTTTTGCCCCCATAAATATTTTACATTTGAGGCCAAATTTTTTAGCTGCCATACTAAGCATTTTACCTGCATAACCAGCTCCAGTATCACCAACGATATATTTCTTACCCATTGCTTTACAAATAAGTGCATGAACAGTTGCATTGTAAATTTTATGAGCCCCTCCATTAGCATCAGAGACAACCTTTGCCCAAATCTGAGCGCCACCTAAATGATTTGTTAAATTGTCTAATTTTATAAATGAAGTAGGAGTTCCAATATAATTTTTAAAATAAAAATCTCTTTTTTTTAAAAATTTTTTATCTTTTCTAAGTTTCTTGAATTCATTTGTTAAATCTTCTACAGGTTTTTTTAAAGTTTCAGGAATAAAGCTTCCACCAAATTTACCTCCCCAAAATCCGTATTGATCGTGCTGATCAATTAAAGGAATTCCTTTTTTAAGTTTCATTTTGTACTTGTTCTACTTTGTTTAAAAATATATCTATTTTGGATTTATCTTTTACCCCAGAAGTTTCAAGACCCCCAGATATATCTATAATATCTGCTATTTTTTTATATTTTTCAAGATTATCATTCACCTGAATGTTTCCTGCTATCATTAATGGTTTATTGATCTTTATTTTTTCAATAAGTGTATGATCAAAAGTCATACTTTTCTCATAACCCTTGCTATCAAATAAATAAATATCAGTTACCTCAGAAAATAATTGATATTTTTTAATATCTGTTTCATCTTTAATAGTTAGAGCAGTAATAATTTTCTTATTATACTTTTGCTTGATTTCATTTATTTCTTTAGCTGTACAGTCATAAATTTGATAATAATCAAAAGGAAGGTGTTTAATTTTTTCCAAAATATCTTCATCAGGTTTTACAAGTACTGCTACAAAGTTAGACTTCTTTTTATCTAATTTTAATAATTCGTTTAGCTTTTCAACTTCTACATATCTTGAACTTTTTTTATAGTTACAAATGAAACCAATAAATTCAGGTGGATGAGGATGATTGATTATAAAATTAAGTGTATCAAGATCCGACACTCCACAGATTTTAGACCTTGTGATCATCTATTTATGTGGTCAATTAATCTTTGAATATTATTTTTAATATTTCCTTTAATTAATGATCTGCCTAGCACAATTCCAGATACTTTATTTTTAAATGCATCATTGGGAGTCATCACTCTTGACTGATCATTGGCACTATCGCCAGGCAATCTAATTCCAGGGGTAACAATAAATAATTTTTTATGCTTCTTTTTAACTATTTTAGCTTCTTTTGCTGAGCAAACTATTCCATCACAGCCTGATTTTTTTATAAGATTAGCTTGTTTTAATACCAATTCTTTTACAGACTTTGTGTATCCTATTTCTTTAAGAGATTTATTGTCAAGGCTTGTAAGAATTGTAACTCCAAGAACTTTTAAATTCTTATTAATTGATTTAGCTTTTTTCTTAATCTCTTTTAACATCTTGAGCCCACCATTTGAATGGACTGTTATGTATTTACATCTTTTTAAATCTTTTAAACTATCTACTGCAGATAATGCAGTTTGTGGAATATCATTAATTTTAAGATCTAGCCAAAAGTCTTTATTAAATTTTTCTAAAAACTTTCTTCCATTTTTAGAGTAAAAAAATTGTAGACCAAATTTTGGAATAATTTTAAGTTTATTTGTCTGTGTTTGTTTTATAATTTTTTTTATTTCACTTAAACTAGAAGTATCACAAGCAACAAAAATGTTTTTATTTTTCATTGTTTAATTTTTTAAATAAGTCTTTTGACATTTTAAAGTGAATTGTTTTTTTTTCTGGTGTATTTACTTTCTCACCTGTTTTAGGGTTCCTGGATATACGAGCTTTTTGGATATTTGTTGAAAATACACCAAAACCTCTTAGTTCAACTCTCTCACCTTTTTTAAGTGCTCGTTTGATTTCCCCTAAAATTATATTGATAAATTTGTCGAGATCTTTTTTTAGAAAATTTGGGTAGTTATCTGAGAGTTGTTTTAAAAGCTTTGATTTTACAATAGCCAATTTTTTAATCTTTTTTATTATTTTTCTTCTTTTTTCTTCAAATCTTCAGAAAGTGATGAGAAAGGTAAATTTTTACCTGAGTCTTCAGATCCATATTTTTCTAAAGCTTCTTTCTTCTCAATTTCTTCTAACAACTTAATGCTTAAAGTTACTTTTCTTTTTGGAAAATCTATGTCAGCTATTGCACAGTCAAGTTTTTCACCACCTGTCCACCTGTTTGGTCTTGCATCAGTAGGATTAACAGCAATGGCTGATTTTTTAATTTGAAAATCCATTTCACAACCTTCTGGTCTAACTGTTAAACCTTTGTTGTCAGTAGAGATTACTTTAACTGTAATTGTTTGATTTTTAGATTTATCTTTAAACCAATCAAAAGGATCTGCTTGGGTCTGTCGAAGTCCAACTCTAATTTTTTGCTCTGAAGCTTTAATTTCAAGAACTTTTACTTTTATTTTGTCGCCTTTTTTATATTTTTCTAATTCATCTTCACTGTTATTTAAATAAGTTAAATCATTACAATGTAAAAATGCATCAATATCTAAGTCTTCCACTTTTACAAATAATGAGTATTCATTTTTATTTATAACTTCTCCCTCAACTATTGTTCCAACTGGATATTTAGTTTGAAATATTTTAAATGGGTTATCTTGAGTTAATCTATGAGAAATTGCAACACGTCTTTTCTCTTTATCGATTTCTGTAATGATACAATCAATTTCATCACCAACTTTAAACATTTTTTTTGAAGAAACATTTTTTTTAGTCCAGCTAAGTTCGCTTGAGTGAAGCAGAGTTGTAAGACCTGGTTCCAATTCGCAAAATGCACCAAAGTCCATTAGTTTAACAACTTTTACTTTATAGATTTTATTTAATTCATAATTTTGAATATGTTCAAAAGGATCTGGGGATAGTTGTTTAACAGAGCACCCAACTTGAAGTTTTTCTTTGTCTACTGTGATTACTTTTAAATCGTGTTTTTCACCTATGTTAAATACCTCGTCAGGATGATTAACTCTAGAGTAAGAAATTTCTTGTAAGTGAACTAAAACATCTAATTCATTATTAACATTAAAGAAACAACCAAATGAGCTATATCCTTTTACTTCAGCATTTTTAATAATATCTCCAACTTTATATTTTTCTATAATTTTAGCTTTATCCTCTTTTTTAAAAGAGGAAATAATTTCTTTTCTTGAAACACAAGCATTGCCTCTTACTTTGTCTAATTTGATCAAAGCAAATTTTTGTGGTTCGTTCATTAAATGACTAATATCTTTTAGAGGCTTATCACTAATTTGTGAACCAGGTAAAAACATTAAGGAACCAGTTTCTATATGTTCGACTATGCACCCACCTTTACATTTAGATGTAATTTTTCCCATAATCGGTTCATTTTTTTCATAAGCTTCAACTAATTTATCCCAACCTTTTATTTTTTGTGCTTTAGAGGCCGAGACCAATATTTCACCATTTTTATCTTCAATTTTTTCTAACAATACCGGAATTGTTTCTCCAACTTTAATTTTGTCAGCAAGATCCATGCTTTTAAGTTCGTTCACATCAATAACAGGTTCACTTTTTAAACCTTCTACAAACAAGAAAACAAATTTGTCAGTAATTTTATTAATTTTACCCTCTATTATTTTACCTTCTTCAATTTGGA
>CACKZG010000012.1 GCA_902604545.1 uncultured Pelagibacteraceae bacterium | reverse complement strand
AAAGAACTCCCAAACCTGTAGGTCCATACATTTTGTGACATGAAATTGCATAGAAATCACAATCTAAATCTTGCATATCTAATTTTAAATGTGGCGCTCCTTGACATCCATCGATTACAACAATTATTCCTTTTGAATGTGCAAGCTGGGTAATTTCTTTTACAGGTAAAATTGCACCTGTTACATTCGACAGATGAGTGATAGAAATTAATTTTGTTTTTGGAGTTATTTTTTTTTCTATTTCCTCAAGAGTGATTTCACCTTCTTCATTTATTTCGGCAAAATTAATTTTTATATTTTTTGATTTTCTTAAAAAATGCCATGGAACATAATTTGAATGATGCTCAAGTTCTGTAATTAATATTTCGTCACCTTCCTGCAAGTAACTTTGACCCAATGTATTAGCAACTAAATTTAATGCTTCAGTGGCACCTTTTGTAAAAACAATTTCATTTTTATCTTTAGCGTTAATATATTTTTGAACAGATATTCTTGTATTTTCATACAAATTAGTAGCAGCAACTGCGAGATAATGTACGCTTCTACCAACATTTGAAAATTGTTTGGTATAAAATTCATTAATTCTATCAACAACTATCTTAGGTTTTTGAGATGAATTGGCGCTATCTAAATAAACTAGATCATTATTTTGAATTTTTTCATCAAAAATAGGAAATTCTTTTTTTATCTGATCAATATTCATTCTTTAATTCCAATCATATTTTTTATTAAGTTTTTTATTTCCGAGTCAGTAATTTTTTCCACAACATCAAGTAGAAAACCATTGATTAATAGCTCTCTTGCTTGCTGATAACTCAAACCTCTAGACATTAAATAAAATATAGAATCTTCACTTAAACTACCAGAAGCTGAACCATGTGAACATTTAACATCATCAGCATAAATTTCTAATTCGGGCTTGGCATTAAACTCTGACTCTTTATTCAGCAATATTGCTTTGCTCAATTGGTATCCATCAGTTTTCTGAGCGTCTGAATTTACAAAAATTTTTCCTTGATACACTGCTTTAGAACTTTCATCTAAAACACTTTTAATTAGTTGATAACTTTTTGTATTTTCAGTCAAATGATTTACTATTGATCTGATTTCGTGATGTTTGTGATTATTCAATGAAAAAACACCATTTACAAAAGCTGATGCATATACTCCATTTAAATTACAATTTATCTCATTTTTAGAAAAATTTGATCCAGAGGATAAAATAAATGTTTCAGAAATACTGTTCTTATGTTGATCAATATTATTAAAAGAATATTTGATATTTTTATTTTCAAATTTATCTACTTTATAATTTTTTAAAACTGCATTTTCCTTTAATTCAAAGTTATAAAATATATTTAAAAAATTCTTTTCAGATGTATCATTAAACAAATCAATTAATCTTAATGAGCTATCTTTATCTAGTTCAAAATTAAGTCGTAAATTAATGTTTTTAGACCAAATTTTTGAGTTTGTTGTATGATAGATAATTAGAGGTTTTACTAACTGATAACCTTTTTTTATCAATATTTTAAAACATTTATTAGTAAAAGCATTGTTCAAGTCAGATAATGAATTGCTATTTTTAAATTCATTAATAGTTTCTGATTGATCAATTATTTCTATTTGATCTTTTTTTTCATATTCAAAATCAATTTTTTCAATTCTACCATTTATAAAAACTATTTTATTATGCTCTAATCCATCTACAAATACAGAGGTATCAACTTTATTAGTAGATGTTTGGTCATTATAGAAACTAAGTTCACCAATATTATTTTTTATTATTTGATTCAAATCTGAAAATTTCCAATCTTCCTCTTTTCTATTTGGAAAACCTTTGGCTATAAAATTGCCTAAACAAAATTTTTTTATTTCAATATCTTTTTGAGATAAACTTAAATTTTTTATACTATTATCAAAATCTTTTTGTAATTGTTCTTTCATTTAATTAAAATTTTCATATCCTTTTTTTTCTAATTCTAAAGCTAAATCTGGACCACCAGATTTTACAATTTTTCCATTCATCAAAACGTGAACAAAGTCAGGTTTTATATAATCAAGTAATCTTTGGTAGTGTGTGATAATTAAAAATGAATTGTTTTTATCTCTCAACGTGTTAACTCCATCTGCAACAATCTTTAAGGCATCAATATCTAAACCAGAATCAGTCTCATCTAAGATTGACAGTTTTGGAGCTAACAATGACATTTGTAAAATTTCATTTTTTTTTTTTTCACCTCCAGAAAAACCAACGTTTAATTGTCTGTTTAGTTTTTCCTCATCAAATTTTAGTTCTTTAGATTTTTCTTTTACCAACTTTAAAAATTCAATAGCATCAAGCTCTTTCTCACCCCTAGCTTTTCTCACGGCATTTAAAGAAGTTTTTAAAAATATATTAGTATTTACTCCTGGAATTTCTAAAGGATATTGGAAAGCTAAAAATATACCCTTGTGTGCTCTTTCCTCTGTTTCAAGTTCAAATAAATCTTTTTCTTCAAAAAGAACTTCTCCTGATACTTCATAGCCTTTTTTTCCTGATAAAATATTGGACAAAGTACTTTTCCCAGATCCATTAGGGCCCATAATTGCATGAACCTCACCAGGATTTATATCTAAGGATAGTCCATTTAAAATAGACTTATTATCAATTGTTGCATTTAAATTATTTATTTTAAGCATATTAACCAACACTTCCTTCCAGACTGATACCTACAAGTTTTTGGGCTTCTACAGCGAATTCCATTGGCAATTGTTGCAATACCTCCTTGCAAAAACCGTTAACAATTAAACCAACAGCTTCCTCTGGATTTAATCCTCTTTGCTGACAATAATGTAACTGCTCTTCACTAATCTTGGATGTGGTTGCCTCATGAGCAATATTTGACTCAGAATTTTTATTTTTTATATAAGGAACAGTGTGGGCGCCACATTTGTTACCCATTAATAAAGAGTCACACTGAGTATAATTAGTTGAATTTTTGGCTTTTGATGAAATATCAACTAAACCTCTATAAGTCATATCTGAATTCCCAGCTGATATTCCTTTCGAAATTATTTTACTTTTAGTATTTTTACCTAGATGTATCATTTTAGTACCTGTATCAGCTTTCTGATGGTTATTAGTAATTGCTATTGAATAGAACTCACCAACAGAATTATCTCCTTTAAGAATACAACTAGGATATTTCCAGGTAATTGCAGAACCTGTTTCAACCTGTGTCCACGAAATTTTTGAATTTTTTCCTTTGCATAAACCTCTTTTTGTTACAAAATTATAAATTCCGCCTTTGCCATCCTTATCGCCTGGATACCAATTTTGAACCGTTGAATATTTTATTTCCGCGTCATCAAGTGCAATTAATTCTACATTAGCAGCATGTAATTGATTTTCATCTCTCATTGGAGCCGTACATCCTTCTAGGTAACTTACATAACTTCCTTTGTCTGCAATAATTAAAGTTCTTTCAAATTGACCTGTGTTTGATGCATTAATTCTAAAATAAGTTGATAGTTCCATTGGACATCTAACACCTTCTGGAATGTATACAAATGAACCATCTGTGAATACTGCTGAATTTAATGTTGCGAAAAAATGATCGCTTGTTGGAATTACAGATCCAAGATATTTTTTAACCAACTCAGGGTGATTTTGAATTGCCTCTGATATAGGGCAAAATATAATTCCTTGTTTAGTTAATTCATCTTTAAATGTAGTAGCTACAGAAACTGAATCAAATACAGCATCAACAGCTATTCCATTTAATCTCGCTTGCTCTTGCAAAGGAATTCCAAGTTTCTTATAAGTTTCTAAAAGTTTAGGATCCAGTTCATCCAAGCTCTTTGGCTTATCTTTCATGCTTTTAGGTGCAGAGTAATAATATAAATCTTGATAATCTATTTTTGGAAATTTAGGTTTCTGCCAATCTGGTTCTTTTAATACTTTAAATCTTTCAAAAGCTTTTAGTCTAAATTCAAGCATCCACGTAGGTTCTTTTTTAATATTAGATATAAATTTAATGACATCTTCATTTAAACCTTTTGGGGCTTGAATATTTTCTATGTCTGTCGAAAAACCATATTTATAGTCTTTTAAATTATTTATCTCTTTTTGTCTGTTATCCATTATAAACTCTTGTTTCTTTATTGTTATTTAATAAGTCTTTTAAGCTTTTATTTTCAAAGAATGTATTTATGTGAATCTCTAATTCATCCCAAAGGTTGTGAGTTATACACTTTGTGGCTTTACCGTTACATCCTCTTTTTGATTCTTTTTTACACTGAACAGTTTTTACTTTTTCATCTACTGCATTAAAAATATTTGTTAATTTAATATCCTTTGGATTTTTATTGAGAACATATCCTCCTTGAGTTCCTCTGATACTTTTAACAATTTCATTTTTTTTTAATTTAGAAAAAATTTGCTCTAAATAATCTAAAGATATACCTTGTCTCAATGATATATCTCGAAGTGACACTGGGTTGATGTTATCAAACCTAGCTAAATCAACTAATGCCATTACAGCATATCTACCTTTTGATGTAAGTTTCATTTATTACCCTTATAAATTGTGTGTTTTTATACATACTTGACCAAAATGGTCAAGTTTAGAGTTTAAAAAAAAAACTAACATATTGTCGCTCACTTGTGATAAACGTAGTTTTTTTTTGAGAACAATAATCAATATCACTTATGGATAATAAAATTTTAGAAATATTTATTCCTGGCCCAGCTGGAAGACTAGAGGCAAAATATTATAAAAGTAAAAAGAATACTTCACCAATTGCACTAGTATTGCAGCCTCACCCACAATATGGAGGAACTATGAATAACAAAGTTGTTGTAGATACTTTTAATGCATTTATGGATAATGATTTTTCAGTTTGTAGAGTAAATTTTAGAGGTGTTGGAAAAAGTGATGGAGAATTTGATAATGGACAAGGAGAACTTGCTGATGCTGCGGCTGCTCTTGATTGGTTAGAAAGAGAAAACTTTGATAATTCCCAATGTTGGGTTTCTGGATTTTCCTTTGGTTCTTTAATAGCTATGCAATTATTAATGAGAAGACCAGAAATTAATAGATTTATTTCAATATCACCTCAACCAAATGTATATGATTTTTCTTTTTTATCTCCCTGCCCAGCATCAGGTTTAATGATTTATGGTAAAAAAGATGAACTGGTTCCCATAGAATTCATTAAAGAATTAAATAATAGATTAAGTGCACAAAAAGGTATAAAAGTACATTTTCAATCAATTCCTGAAGCAAACCATTTTTTTTCGAAAAATGGAGAAGCTCTTATTAAATGTCTTGATAAATATATTAAAGAAGAGACTGCTCTTTATTAAAAGTTTTTAACCAACTTACCTCCTAACGTAGGAGCCATACAGCCTGTTGTTTTTGGAAATGATATTGGCAAGTTAAGATATGATCGTATTGCAAGATAACCAAAAGCCTGTGACTCTATATAATCTCCATTAAAATTATAATTGTCAATTAAATCTAAACTTATATTACTTTTACTTAACAAATAATGTTTGATACTTTCTATAAGAAAAGAATTTTTTCTTCCTCCACCACAAAGTAAATATTTAATTGGTTTTTGATTTTTTCCATTTGAATATTCAATTCCTTGTGCAATTAAATACGCGGTAAAATCTGTAATTGTTGCTGAACCATCTTCTAATGATAATCCTCTAGCAAAAGACACATCAAAGTCTTTTATATCTAATGATTTTTTAAATGATAGAATTTTGAAATTATCAATAATTTGGTTTAAAATTAATTGATTAACATTACCAGATTTAGCAATTGAGCCATTTTCATCAAAATTATTCCTAGAATTCTTTCTTACCCAGCTATCAATCATACAATTGCCTGGTCCTGCATCAAAAGCCTCAATGTTTTCCTCTAATTTTTCATCTATTTTAACTATTTTGGTAATATTTGAAATCCCTCCAATATTAACAAAACAAATAGGATAATTTATTTGATGTTTTTCATTTATTTTTTTAGACAACAAGTTGTGAAAAATAGGTGTTAATGGAGCACCTTGACCTTGATTTTCTATATCCTCTTGTCTAAAATCGTAAATAACTTTTTTTTTAACCAGTTGAGACAATAAACTCCCATCTCCTAACTGTTTTGAAATTTTTTTTTCAGGATTATGAAAAATTGTTTGGCCATGAAATCCTATCAGATCAATTGGATCATTATATTTTTTTAATGATTGTTTAATTACATCTGCATGAAAAAGAGTTAAATTACGCTCTAATTCTCTTAATTTATCTGAATATTGTAAAATATCATCCTTGGTTAGGACCAAATCTCTTAATCTAACTAACTGATCCTGAAGATTTTTATCGTACTCGTAATAATCATCTAAAATGTTTGAAAATTCATGGTGTCCATCTGAACTTATTATGGATAAATCAATGCCATCCATAGATGTTCCGCTCATTAATCCAATTGCAGTATATAATTTTTTTTTCATTGATATGTTTTTTAAAAAAAATTTGTATATTGTAACTATAAACTTATGAATAAATTTTTAAAAGAATTTAAAGATAGAGGTTTTTTCTATCAATGCACAAGTGAAAATGAATTATCTAAACAATTAAATGAAAAAAAGATTAAAGGTTACATAGGTTTTGATTGTACAGCTGAAAGCTTACATGTGGGTAGCTTGTTGCAAATAATGTGTTTGCGGCTACTTCAAAAAAATGGACATCGACCAATAGTTTTACTTGGAGGAGGAACCACAAGAATTGGGGATCCGTCTGGTAAAGATAAAACTAGAAAAATATTAAGTGAAGAGAAGATTGAAGAAAATATAAAAAATATCAAAAATATTTTAAAAAAATTTTTAGATAATAATGATCCAAAAACAAAACCAATATTTGTTAATAATTATACTTGGCTGAAAGATTTAAATTATATTTCGTTTTTAAGAGATATAGGAAAACATTTCACGATAAATAGAATGCTAACATTTGATAGTGTAAAACTCAGATTGGATAGAGAGCAGTCGCTCAGCTACATGGAATTTAATTATATGATTTTACAAGCATATGATTTTCTTGAATTAAATAAGAAGGAAAATTGTATTTTACAAATTGGAGGTTCCGATCAATGGGGAAATATTGTTAATGGTGTTGAGCTTATAAAAAGATATTCTAATAATCAAACCTTTGGTTTAACAACACCCTTAATTACATTAGCAACTGGTGCTAAAATGGGAAAAACTGAAAGTGGGGCTATTTGGTTGGATGAAAAATACTTATCAGCTTATGAATATTGGCAATTTTGGAGAAACGTCGATGATAGAGATGTAATTAAATTTTTAAAAATGTTTACTGAAATTGAAATTAAGGAAGTAGAGGCAATTAAAGATAAGAATATAAATGAATTAAAAATACTACTTGCTAATAAAACCACAGAAATGTTGCATGGAAAGGAAGCAGCTAAAAATTCTGAGCAAGCAGCAAAAGAAGCTTTTTCAGGAAACTCTCTTGGTGCAAACTTGCCAAAAGTAAATCTTCATTTTAAGAAAATAGAGGAAAAAATTAATATAGTAGACCTTGTTTTGTTATCTAAATTAGAAAATTCGAAAAGCGAAATCAGAAGACTTTTAAAAGGGAATGCGGTTAAAATAAATAACAATGTTGTTTCAGATGAAAAATTCAAAATTAATAAAAATTTATTTAAAGATAATTACCTAAAACTTTCCCTTGGAAAAAAAAGACATATTAAAATAGAGATAGACTAATTATTTTTTATTTTGTCTAAAGTTCTTGTAATAAACCTAGGTGTTAAAGTTTTTATTGGATTTACAGTAGTTTTTAAATCCTTAGGCGGACCCTTAATTTTAAAACTAACTCCAAAAACTCCTTCTCCAATTTTCTTTCCAATTAATAAATCACCAAGTATAGGGATAGATGCAATCGTCCTATTTATAGTTGTAGCTGGAACTAATGTACCTTTTAAGCTAATTAGATTATCTCCTTCTAGATAACCTTCTAATAGTATAGATATCGCGGGTCCAATTGCATATAACTCTTGAATTCTCATGATTTTATCCTTGTTAGTAAAATTCATCTCAAAGTCTGTAAATCTAATTCCATCTCCAGTTAGTAAATCTGCTACACCTTGGAGAGATGCGAGTGCTAACAGTTTGGCTAGCGCTGGAATTTCTTTAACTTTAAAATTATCAATCACTAATTTAGAAGTTGAAAGTCCATCTTTTTTTAAAGAGTAAAAGTCTAAATATCCTTCTTTGCCATCTTTAAAATCTTTAATAAATTTATATCTATCAACAAAAGGTTTTGCCTTAGATGAAAAAAGAGTGGTAATTTTTTCACCTTGATCATTTGTTCTAATTGTAAATTTTATGTTTTGTGTGTTATTATAAAAGGCCAAAATATCAGCTTCTTCTACTTTATTATCAATAATGCTTATTTTTCCTTTTAAATCCTTAACAAAGTTTATTTTATCAAAGTAAACTTCCTCAAAATTTAGTTCCATACTTATGTTATTTTCAAACAGATTGTTTTCTTTTTTATCATCGGCATCTAGTAAATTAGAAATTAAAGAATTTGCGTTAAATAAAGTGCCATCAATTAAATAATTTTGGTCATCTACTTTTTTAATATTGTAATTATTTTTTTTATTTTCTGAATCTAAATAATTAAAATTTGCCTGATCAATTTTTATTATTTGATTAGAATTGTTTAGAGATAAATTCTTAATATTAATTTTGTTATTTTCTTCACTAATAATAAAGCTATTTATATTTAGATTTTTATTATTTTTTAGTTCTCCATTAATTAGAAGATTCATTTTACTTTTATCATTTTTTTTATAGTTAATATTATCAATTTTAAATTCTGTATTTTTTAAATTTAAATTAGTTTTAAAATTTATTTTATTTTCTTTTTTCTCAATAAAATAATCGATTTCTTCAAAATTTTTATCGATTTTTAATTTTCCAGAACCTGAAAAAGTTAGATTATTATTTTTAAGATTAATTTTTAATTTTTGATTATTAAAGCTAATATTTTTATTAATTTGAGGGAAAAACATTTTTAAAAAATCTTGTTGTTCTAAAACTATATTTTTTAAAAATAATTCTGAATCTATACTTAAATCCTTATCTTTTTTATTTATAAAATATTTAATTTCATCTACTTCATCAGCATTTAATTGAATTTGTCCTTCACCGTTAATTGACAAATTGTTGTCCTTATAACTTAAATTTAATTTATGATTATTGAGTAAAATTATGTCATCAACTTCAGGAAAATAATTATTAAATATTTTTAATTTTTTATATTTTAGCTGAGTAATATTTATATCAGAACTTAATATAATATTTTTAACCTTGAATTTTTCATCTATTTCTAAAGAAAATTCATTAATTGTTTTGAATTTAGTATCATCAATTATTGTATTTTCAAAATTTAAATTTAATAATTTTAATATATTTGAATTTAAACTTGACTGATCATTTTCAACAATAGCATCAATTAAAAACCTATTTTTTTTCTTTTTAATGCTTAGTTTATTTGAAATAAAATTTACTTCTTCTGTTTTAAAATTTATTTGATCAAAATGATAATTATCTTTTTGAAAATTGAAATTAAAATTTATATTTTTAAAATTAGCTTTGTCTGAAAAATTAATACTTGCACCTTTTATCAAGCCATTAATTTTATAATCATTTTTAAGTTTTCCAAATTCATCAATGTTAAAACTCAGATCTATAATTACATGACCTTTTTTTACAATTTTTTCTAATATAAATAATTCAGGTCTATTATTTGTACTCCGAATAAATTTAATAAAATCATTTAATAATATAGACTTAGTTGTTACCTCTATATTTGAAGATGAAATCTTATTTTTAATTAAAGAACTTAGCGAAACTTGTGTTTTAATGCTTTCTAATGCTAAAGGTCTCTTTGAAAAATATACTGTAGTGCCAACTGTTTTTGCATAAATTTTTAGTTTAAAAGGATCTAGAGTTAATTTAATTTTTTTTAAATCTATGTCTATCTTTTTATTTATTAGTGAAATTCTTTTTTTAATTTGATCGTTAAATTTATCTGTCTCTATACCCACAGTACTAAGGTAAACTGTCATCATAACCAAAACTGTCAGCAGTAGAATAAAATATTTTAAAATATTATTTTTCATTTAATTTATAAAGCGATTGTTCCAAAAATTCATCAATATCACCATCTAATATTTTATCAGGACTAGTGCTTTCAAAGTTAGTTCTATTGTCTTTTACAAGTCTGTAAGGTTGAAGAACATATGATCTAATTTGATACCCCCACCCTATTTCAGATTTAGAACTTTCAGTATTTTGATTTTCTTCCTCTCTTTTTTTTATTTCATAATCATATAATCTTGCTTTCAACATATTCATGCATGTTTCTTTGTTTTTATGTTGAGATCTTTCATTTTGACATTGAACAACAATTTTTGAAGGAATGTGTGTTATTCTAACTGCACTGTCAGTAGTGTTAACGTGCTGGCCACCTGCTCCACTGGAACGATAAGTATCTATTCTTAAATCTTTTTCTAAAATTTCTATATTTATATTTTCATCTACAACTGGATAAATCCAAACACTTGCAAAACTTGTATGTCTTCTTGCCCCAGAATCAAATGGAGATATTCTTACTAATCTATGTATTCCCGACTCTTTTTTTAACCATCCAAAAACATAGTCACCTTCTATTTTAATTGTTGCGGACTTTATCCCAGCCTCGTCACCTTTATGTTCACTAATCAAACTTGATTTAAAATTTTTTTTATCAGACCATTTTAAATACATTCTTCTTAGCATATCAGCCCAATCTTGACTTTCTGTACCTCCAGCACCAGCGTGTATTTCTATGTAACAATTTAAAGGGTCTGCTTCATTAGATAAAAAACATTTAATTTCATTTTTTTTAACTTCACTTCTTAAGTCTTTTATATTTTGCAGAACTTCTTTTTGAACTTGTAAATTCTCTTCTTCAAGCGCCAGTTGATTCAAATCATCTAAATCTTTTAATTTTTCTTCATTATTATTTAAAGAATTAGTTAAATCTTCGTAAAATTTCTTTTCTTTGATTACTCTTTGAGAATTATTTTTATCTTGCCAAAAATCGGCACTTAGCATTTGTGAATTTAAAGATTGTAGTTTTAAATGGATATCGTTTTTTTCAAAGATACTCCTGTATTTTTTGATTTATCTTTTCAACTTCTTCTTTAAAACTTTGATAATTATTATCCATTAGTAAAACTTTAATATATTATTTGAGTCTAATCTATCTGAATTTGTATAAAGTACTTTTCCATCAACAATATTTTCTTTTTTAAAAACCTCAATAATTGTATTCTTTGAGTTAAATTTTGCTTTTTGACCTGTTAAAGGGTCAACAACCATCATCACTGTTCCTTTAGCAGCCTTAAATGGTCTTGCGTCATATTTGTTAACAGAATCAGTTATAAATCTTTTGAATATTGGCAAAGCAGTTTTAGATCCTGTTTCATATTTTCCTAATGGAGTTGGGTTATCTGAACCGACATAAACTCCAACTAGTAAATTTGAAGTAAAACCTATAAACCAAGTATCTGTATTTTCATTTGTTGTTCCAGTTTTACCAGCAATATTTAAATTTAAGTCTTTTAGTTTTTTAGCTGTACCTCTTTGAACAACTCCTTCTAAAATTGATGTCATTTGAAAAGCTGTTTCTGGAGAAAAAATTTGCATATAGTTATTTTTAATCTCTGGATAATCGTTTGTTAAATATGAAATTTGATCACAATTAGTACATTTTCTTTTATCATTGTTAAAAATAGTATTTCCCTCACTATCTTGAATTCTATCTATCAATATTGGTTCAACAAGTTTTCCTCCATTAATAAAAACTGAATAAGCAGATGTAAGTTTTAATAAAGTTGTTTCAGCGGATCCTAAAGATATAGATAAAAGTTCTTCTGGATTATCATAAATTTTTAATACTTTTGAAAAATCAACAATTTTCTCAACACCAAGATTTTGTGCTATTCTTACTGTCATTAAATTTCTAGATTTCTCCAAACCAACCCTTAAAGTCGAAAGCCCATAAAATTTTTTTCCATAATTTTCTGGTTTCCACATTTTTAAATCATCTCCTTGGTCTAAAACCAGTGGTGCATCTAGAACTAATGATGTTGGGGTAAAATTATTCTCTAAGGCTAATGCATAAACAAATGGTTTAAAAGCTGATCCAGGCTGTCTTTTAGCTTGAGTTGCTCTGTTAAATTCACTTTGTTTAAAACTAAAACCACCACTTAGTGCTAAAACTCTTCCTGTAAAAGGATCCATCACAATAATTCCACCATTTACTTTTGGTAATTGTTTTAAATTGAAAATATTTTCTTTAACATTTTTAACATAAATAACATCACCAGGTTTAAATAATTTATTAAATTCTTTCTTTGTCCATGAAATACTCTGATATTGAATAACACCTTTCATATTATCTTCTGTTTCTATTTCCGCTGAAAATTTATTTATCTTTTTGACTATTGCTAATTTCCAATTAATTGAATTTTCTAATTTATACTTTTCTAAATCATTTTTCCATTCTGAGTTATAAATCTTGTTAGTAAGTGGTCCTCTCCACCCCTTTCTTTTATCATATGTTATCAATCCCTCTCTTAAGGAGTTTGTTGCAATTGTTTGTAAATTTAAATCTATTGGAGTGTTGATATTAAAACCTTGTTTATAAACTTTATCATAGCTCAAAGTTTCAATTACACTCTTTCTTACATCTTCAATAAAATATTGAGCGTCTTCTAAATAAATTTTTTTATTTTTTTTTAAAATTATTTCCTCTTTTGTAAGTTTTTCATACCATTCTGAAGTTAAATAATTATTATCTAACAAATTTTTTAAAACTAGATTTCTTCTAAATTTTGCTATATCTGAATCTCTATAGGGATTATATCTACTAGGTGCTTTTGGCAAAGCTGCTAGTAAAGCAGCTTCTGAGTAATTTAAATCTTTAATAGATTTATCAAAATATTCTAAGCTAGCAGCTGCTACTCCATATGCTCCACTTCCAAGATAAATTTGGTTTAGATAAAGTTCGAGAATTCTTTCTTTAGATAAAGCCCTCTCTATTCTAAAAGCTAATATCGCTTCTTTAATTTTCCTATTTAAACTTACTTCATTGGTAAGTAAGAAATTTTTTGCTACTTGTTGAGTAATTGTAGATGCCCCTTCTAACCTCTTAGAGGATAAAATATTTGAAATATTATTTATTACAGCTCTAACAACTCCTCTTGCATCAACACCAGGATGTTTAAAAAAATTTTTATCTTCAGCAGATAAAAAAGCATTAATTACATTTTTTGGAATTGAATTAAACGGAACAAATACCCTTTTTTCTTGTGAAAAATCAGCTACTAATTCACCATCGCCAGAGTAAACTTTGCTAGAAACAGGAGGTTTATAATTTTTTAAAAATTTATAATCAGGTAAATCGTTAGAATAAGTCCATAAGATACTTATTATCAAAATAGCCGATAATAGAATAAAAGACGTAATTAAAATAAAGATATTTCTTAATATTTTATTCATTTTAATTTCATTATATCTTGGAATTTGTTAAAGATATGGCAAGAAAATTAAACAAAATTTTAAAAACTAAATTACTAATGAAATTAATATTCACAAAATTATGGAAAAAAATTTATATATTGATGCATCACATCCTAACGAAACTAGAGTTGTTCTTAAATCAGGAGAAAATATTGAGGACTACGAGTATGAAGGACTAAAAAACAACCTAATTAAAAACAATATTTATTTAGGCAAAGTAAGTAGAATTGAACCCTCTTTACAAGCAGCCTTTGTTGATTTTGGAAGAGAAAGACATGGGTTTTTATCTTTTAATGATATTCAATCGGATTATTACCAAATACCAAAAGCAGATTTAGAAAAAATTAAAGAAGAAGAAGAAAGAGCTAGAGAAGAACTTTCAAAAGAAGTTGAGGCCAAAGAGGATGAAAATATTGCTCAAGGTAAACTTGAAATTGATGATCCTTTAGAAAAAATATCAGAAGAACAAACAGAAGCTGAATCAAATGATAAGGGAAATGTCGCTGAAACAGAAAATCTAGAAGAAGGAAAAGAAAAGAAAAAAGAGCATAAATTTAATTTTAAAAGATATAAAATTCAGGAAGTAATTAAACCTAATCAAGTAATACTTGTACAAGTCATTAAAGACGAAAGAGGACAAAAAGGTGCTGCATTAAGTACTTTCATTTCAATTGCGGGAAAATATATAGTTTTAATGCCGAACACACCAAAAGGTGGTGGAATATCAAGAAAAATTTTTAACCCGGCTGAAAGAAAAAAAATAAGAACTATTTTAAATGAAATTAAAATACCTAAAGAAATGGGTATTATTGTTAGAACAGCTGGAAGCAATAAAACAAAAAATGAAATCAATAATGATTTAACTACTTTGATTAATACTTGGGGTCAAATTAAAGAAAATGCAATTAACTCAATTGCTCCTTCATTGATTCATCAAGAAAGTGAAATAATTAAAAGAACTTTAAGAGATATGTTTGATGATAATACAAAAAATATAATTGTAGAAGGAAATGAAGGGTATAAGAAAGCACAATCTTTTTTGAAGATGATGATGCCCTCTAGTGTTAAAAAAGTGAAAAAATATAGAGGGAAAATTCCATTATTTATTGAAGAAAATATTGAACAAAAGTTAAATCAAATTTTTGACTCTGAAATTAAACTTAAATCTGGTGGGTATTTGGTTATCAATCCTACAGAAGCACTTGTATCTATTGATATTAACTCAGGAAGCTCAATTAAAGGTAAAAATGTTGAAAGTACCGCATTAGATACAAACATCGAAGCAGCTGAGGAAATTGCAAGACAAATAAAAATAAGAGATTTGTCTGGTTTAATCATAATTGATTTTATTGACATGCTTAGTTTTGGAAATAGAAGATTGGTAGAAAGAAAATTGAAAGAAAAATGCAGGTCAGATAGAGCAAGAATTCAAATTGGAAGAATAAGCAATTTTGGTCTTTTAGAAATGTCTAGACAAAGGCTTAGAGAAAGTGCGATTAAATGGAAAGTTACTTTAACGGATGAGTCTTTTGCTCAAAAACTTCTAAAAATTGTTGAATTAAAAGCAGTTATTAATAGAGCTAAATTTGTTGAACTAAAAGTATGTGAAAAAGTTTCAGATTTTCTTAAAGAAAATTTTGTTGATGACTTAACTTATTTTGAAAAAAAAAACAAAATAACAATAGATATAATAAGCGACAACTCTTTAATTATACCAGAGTACATTATAGATATTAAAAATAAATCAAAGAAAACAATTGAATTAGTAGAATATTACGAAAAATTAAAAAATCTAGAAATCCAAAATAAGGAAAATAAAATTTCAGAAAAAAAAGAAAATAAAAAAATCAACAAAAAAACTTATAAGAAAAAAAAATATTATAAAAAAACTAAATAATCCCTTTTGATGGAGATGATGGATTACCCATCAAAATTTTGTCTATTCTTCCAGATTTGTAGGATTGTCTACCAGAAATAACAGCATTTTTAAAAGCAAGTGCCATTTCAAAAGGTTTTTTTGCTTTTGCAATCGCTGTATTAACAAGTACTCCATCACATCCTAACTCCATAGCAATTGTTGCGTCTGAAGCTTGGCCTAAACCAGCATCAATAATTAATGGAAGTTTGGTTTGTTTCCTAATTATTTGAATGTTAATTTTGTTTTGAATGCCTAGTCCTGATCCAATTGGTGCAGCTAAAGGCATTATTGCGTCAGCGCCTGAATTCTCTAGACGCTTAGCCATTAAAGGATCATCATTGCAGTAAACCATAACCTTAAAACCCTCTTTAGCTAAAACTTCTGTTGATTTTAAAGTTTCTATCATGTCAGGAAACAAGTTTTTTTTATCTCCCAAAACTTCTAATTTAACTAACTTCCAACCACCTATTTCTCTAGCTAATCTTAAAGTTCTCAAAGCTTCTTTTGAATTAAAACATCCAGCTGTATTGGGTAAATATGTAATTTTTTTTGGATCAATATAATCCATGAGTAAAGGCTTACTTTTATCTGAAATATTGACCCTTCTTACAGCAACTGTTACGATTTCTGCCTCAGACAGTTTAATTGCTTTTGCACACTCAGACATACTTTTATATTTTCCTGTTCCAACAATTAATCTGGAATTAAATTTTTTATTTGCAATAATTAGGCTATCTTTTTTCAAATTAACCACCTCCAATAAAATGAACTATTTCAATTTTATCATTTTTATTTAATTTTATTTTATTAATTTTTTTTTTATCTATTATTTCTTCATTAAGCTCGATTGCTACTTTATTTAACGGTATTTTTAGATTTTTTAACATTATAGAGAGGTTAGAATCTTGAGTTATAGATTTGATTTTACCATTTATTTTAATTTTTATTTTTTTTATTTTTTTCATCGTATATAAATGCTGAATGAATAATAAAATAATTATTATTAATGGTCCAAATCTTAATCTATTAGGAGAAAGAGAACAATCACAATATGGATCAACTACGTTTGACCAACTTAAAGAGAATTGCTCTAAAAAAGGACAAGAAATTGGTCTTGATGTTGAATTTGCTCAATCTAATGTTGAAGGAGAGCTTGTTAATATAATTCAAGATGCTAGGAAAAAATTTGATGGCATGATTATAAATGCTGCTGCATTTACTCATACTTCTGTTGCTATAAGAGATGCTCTAGATTTATTCAAAAAACCAATAATCGAGATTCATTTATCTAACATTTATAAAAGAGAGGAATTTAGACATAAATCACTTATAAGTGGTGTCGTAACTGGAGGAATTTTTGGATTAGGTGCTGAAGGATATATTTTGGCCATAATTTCATTACAAAAGACTTTGGAAAATGAAAATAGATAAAAAAATAATTCAAGAATTAAGTAATTATTTAAAAGAATTTAACCTTACTGAAATAGAGATAACTGAAAAGGATACAAAGATTAAAGTATCAAAAAATAATGTTTCAATTAGTAATCAACCGCAAGCTATTTCACCATCGTCACCCGCAACAAGTTCAGTACCTAATCAAACTCAAAATATTATATCAGGAACTGAAATTGCTTCACCTATAATTGGAACTGCTTATCATGCTCCAGAACCTGGGGCTAAAAAGTTTGTTGAGATTGGAAAAAAAATTAAAAAAGGTGACACAATAATGATTGTTGAGGCAATGAAAACAATGAATCATGTTCCTTCTACAGCAGATGGCATTGTAAAAGAAATTTGTGTTGAAGATGGCCAACCTGTAGAATTTGGTCAAACTATTATTATCCTTGAATAAATAATGTTTAAAAAGATTTTAATTGCAAACCGTGGGGAAATTGCAGTTAGAATTATTAGAGCATGTAAAGAATGGGGGATCCTTACTGTAGCTGTTCATTCAGATGTAGATAGGGAAAGTATGCATGTAAGACTAGCTGATGAAAGTGTATGTATTGGTTCTCATCAACCAGCTAATAGTTATTTAAATATTCCAGCATTAATGTCTGCAATAGAACTTACAAATGCTGATGCTGTTCATCCCGGATATGGTTTTCTTTCTGAAAATGCAAATTTTGCAAAAATTTTAGAGGAAAATAAAATTAATTTTATTGGAGCCTCATCAAAACATATTGAGATGATGGGTGATAAAATACAAGCAAAAAAAATAGCCAAAGAAAATGGGTTACCTGTGATTGAGGGGTCTGAAGGAGGTGTGAAAGATGTTTCTGAGGCAAAAGAACTTTCTAAGAATATTGGTTTTCCAGTCTTAATCAAAGCCTCAGGTGGAGGTGGAGGTAAAGGTATGAAAATAGTTTATAAGGAAGAGGAATTTGAAACGTTGTTTTCAACAGCTAAATCTGAAGCTCAAAAATACTTTGGCAATGATGAAGTTTATATTGAAAAGTTTTTTCAAAATCCAAGGCATATAGAAGTTCAAATCTTAGCTGGAAAAAATAATGTTGTTCACCTTCATGAAAGAGATTGTTCTGTCCAAAGAAGACATCAAAAGTTAATTGAGGAAACACCAAGCCCTGTTCTAAATGATGAAATAAGAAAAGATTTATTTGAAAGAACAGTAAAAATGGTTGCAAAAATTGGTTATATGGGTGCTGGAACTGTAGAGTTTATTTATGAGGATGGAAAATTTTATTTTCTTGAAATGAATACAAGAGTACAAGTAGAACATCCCGTAACTGAAATGGTAACTGGGATTGATATTATCAAAGAACAAATTTGGATTGCTTTTTCTGGAGAAACAGCTCTAAAACAGAGTGATATAAACCCAAGAGGACATGCGATTGAATGTAGAATAAATGCAGAAGATGCAAGTAAAAACTTTCAACCATCTCCTGGAACTATTAGTATGTGTCATCAACCGTCTGGTTTTAGAACAAGAGTAGATGGAGCTATTTTTCAAGGATACAAAGTTACTCCTTATTACGATAGTATGGTTTGTAAATTAATCTGTCATGGACGAAATAGAACTGAGGCGATTCAAAGAATGAATAGATCTCTTGATGAATTTGTAATAGAGGGGATTACCACAACTATTCCGTTACATAAAAAACTTCTGAGTCATAAAAAATTTATTAACTCTGATTTTAATGTAAGCTGGTTAGATAAAGATACTATAGTCTAATAGCATTTGACAAGCCAAACATCATATACCGGATGATCAAATGGAGTTATTGATGGGCTTGATGAAAACATCCATCCATTAAACACAAACACTTCATTATTGTTTTCATCATTAAGATCTTTGACTTGGATATATGCTGTAATTTCAGGATTATCATCAAATCCTGAATTTTTACACTTTAAACTTTTTATAGAAAGATCTTTAAATCTTGTTAATTCTCTATTTTTTAATTTTACTAAGGTGTTTTTTGAACTAATTTTATCTAAAATTTTTAAATCTGTAAACACACCTTCTGTATTATCTTTTCCATATGAGTAATTTATTAAAAATAAACAAACTAGAACTAGAAGATAAAAATTAATTTTATTGTTTCCAACTAGAATATTTTTTTTTGATTCCATCTTTATCTTTGTTTGGATAATAAGCTTTTTCAGTGCCAGTTAAATTAGGTTGATGAGATTTTTGCCAATCATATTTTTCAAATTCGTGAGTTTTTTCTATTTTATTAGGTGTAAAATGTATCCAAGAATACCATTCAACTGGTATTTTAGAGGCATCAATAGTACTTGAATAAATAACCCATCTCTTTCCATTTTTACTTTCATAATATTTGTTACCAAAGACATCACTACCAACTAATTTTCCAAAAAAAATTGTTTTTAATCTAGTGCCAAAGGTATCTCGATTCCACCAAGTGAAAATTTTTTTTAAAATTGTCAACATAAAATTTTTTTATTTATTCAATTAAAAATTGTATAATTTAAATTAGACTAAAATATGAATTTGTATATAAATTAATTGATTCAATATTCAAATTAAAATTTAAATTGGAATAAAAATGGCAAAATATTTAGTTGAGACTTACTACACATGTACGTTTAAAGTTAATCATTACTTAGAAGATATAAATGAAAAAGAGTTAAAAAATCTTGAAAAAAGAGATGATGGGAAATTCGAAGTTTTAGACGTAAAACTTGATAATCGTAAAACAAAAAGTCTTGATCCAAATAATAATAAATTTATTGAAAGTAAAAAAGTTGAAGTTTTGACCGAGGTCAACCAAAATAGCTTAGAAAAGAAAGAAAACATTATTTCAAACTACAATAAATCCTCCGAAAGAGTTGGTAAAAGATTTAAAATGCCAGATAGAAGAAAAGGTTACATCCAAAAAGCTACTATCGGAGATCATAAAGTTTACCTACATACTGGTGAGTACGATGATGGTAAAATTGGAGAAATTTTTATTGATACTAGTAAAGAAGGAGAATTAGTAAAAGCACTAATGAATAACTTTGCTATCGCTGTATCTTTGGGTCTTCAGTATGGTGTTCCTTTAGACGAATTCATAAGTGCATTTGTTGGAACTAAATTTGAACCTTCTGGAAAAGTAAATGGAAATGATAGAATACTAAGCGCAAGCTCAATACTAGACTACATTTTTAGAGAACTAGCTATTTCTTATCAAAATAGAGAAGATCTAGCCCACACACCGTCTATTGGTGGAAACGAACCAGCTTCAAATGAGGAAGTTCAGTCTGAAGATCAAAACCAATTATTAAAAATTGTAAAAGATATAACTAGTAAAGGTTTTGTTAGAAATAATTATAAAAAAAATTTAGTTGATCTTTCAGACGTAAAAATAAGTTTAAAAGGGAAAAAATAGATTTATTTCTTATTTTTTAAAGCTATACCAAGTTCTTTTAATTGATCTTCACCTACATCAGATGGAGCTTTCATCATTAAGTCTTGTGCATTTTGATTCATTGGGAACATAGTCACTTCTCTTATATTTTTTTCATTTGCTAGTAACATTACTATCCTATCGATGCCAGGAGCAATTCCTCCATGCGGTGGAGCTCCATAACTTAGTGCATTGATCATTCCACTAAATTTTTCATCTACTTGTTTATTGTCATAACCTGCTATTGAAAAAAGTTTGTACATAAGATCTGGCTTATGATTTCTTATTGCTCCCGATGAAAGTTCGATACCATTACAAACAATGTCGTATTGATAAGCTAATATATCTAGAGGTTTTTCAAAATTTTCTTCAGTTAAATTCCCTTGTGGCATAGAAAATGGATTGTGACTAAATTTAATTTTATTAGTTGTTTCATCTTTTTCAAACATTGGATAATCTACAATCCAGCAAAATGCGAAAACATTTTCATCAATTAAATCTAGATCTTTTGCAATTTTATCTCTTGCTAGTGCAGTAATTTTTTCTAATTCATCTTGTTTTCCACAAGCCATAAAAATACTATCCCCTATTTCACAGTTTGTTTTTTTCATGATTTCAACCAATGCATCATGAGAAAAGAATTTTCCTATAGGGCCTTTTGCCGAAATATCTTTATCTTTTTCAAAAGTAAAATAAGCTAAACCAGAAGCACCTTCTTCTTTAGCCCATTTATCAATATTATCAAAAAAACTTCTGGACTTATCTTTAGTATTTTTTGTAACAATACACCTTACTTTAGATCCAGATTTTACTAATTTTTTAAATATTTCAAATGAAACATCTTTCCTTGTAAAAATTTCAGTTATATCATTTATAATCAGTGGGTTTCTTAAATCTGGTTTATCAGTACCATATTTAAGCATTGCTTCCTTGTACGAAATCTTTGGAAATTTATCAAATATCAGTTTTTTAGTAGAAAAATTTTTAAATGTATTAACCATTAACTTTTCAACAACATTAAATACATCCTCTTGTTCAACAAATGACATTTCCAAATCTAGTTGATAAAACTCGCCAGGACTTCTGTCTGCTCTTGCATCTTCATCTCTGAAACAAGGTGCAATTTGAAAATATCTATCAAAGCCCGAAACCATTATTAATTGTTTAAATTGCTGAGGAGCTTGAGGTAGTGCATAAAATTTTCCTGGATTTAAACGACTAGGCACTAAAAAATCTCTAGCACCCTCTGGACTAGATGAGGTTAATATTGGTGTTTGAAATTCTAAAAAACCTAATTTAGTCATTTCATTTCGGATGTATGAAATAACTTTAGATCTTAAGATAATATTTTCATGAATTTTTTTTCTTCTTAAATCTAAGAATCTATATTTCAATCTTATTTCTTCTGCATATTCTTGATCACTAAAGATTGGCATAGGTAGCTCTTTACAAGTGCCTAAAACTTCATGTTTCTCAATAACAACCTCTATTTCACCTGTGTCAATTTCAGAATTAATTGTTTCTTTAGATCTGTTAACAACTTTCCCCTCAACTTTAATTACTGTTTCTAATTGCATTTTTTCTAAATCAGAAAAATATTTATTATCTTTATCAATTATACATTGGGTAATTCCATAATTATCTCTTAAATCAATAAATAATAAGTTCCCATGGTCTCTTTTTTTATTTATCCAACCTGAAAGAGAAATTTTTTTATCCACATCCTCTTTTCTTAATTCATTACACTTATGTGTTCTATATTTATTCAATTAAACCTCTAATGCTTCTCTAATAATTTTAAAATCGATTGGTTTCTTTCTTTTTAAACTAATTTCGTCGATTTTATATATGAAATCAGAAATTTTGCCATAAGTTCTATCAATTCTCTTAATTATAAATTCAATAAGTTTTTGGTCTATTGATATTTGACGATCAGAAAGATTTTTTAGTATTAATGCATAAATTAAATCGTCACCAGGTTTTTCAATTTGAGATAAAATAAAATTAGTAGATCTTGAACTTAGATCATTTAGTTTAAATTTAAAGTCAACTATTGGTATTGTTGAGGTTATTATCAAATATTTATTATCCTGATCTATTATATTAATAAGTGAAAATAATAAGTTTTCATTTATTTTTTCAGTTAAATCCTCAATAATTATATTTTCATATATTTTAATTTTTTGAAGAAAATCATTACTGATATCCTCTGAATTAATTTTAATTCCTCTATTTTTTGCTAAAAATATATTTATTAAATGAGTTTTTCCTGAAAACTTTTCACCAATTAAGTTTATAAAATTTTTATCCCATTTTGGCCAACTGTTTAAAAGGCGAAAGGAATGTTCATTGCTATTTGAAACATAAAAATCCTGATCTTTAAAATTTTGTTCATAATCAAATTTAAGTATTTGTTGATTAAGATTTATCATTTAAAACCCAAATTTTATTTTTTATTTCAAAATTATAATTTTGATGACTCATGACCTCTAGAAATTTATCGGGTGTACCATTAAAAATTACCTTATAAAAATTATTTTTGTTATCAAATTTATAAATATAAAAATTATATATCAAATCCATATCAGATAGAATTTTTTCAAATTTACTAATTTTAATATTATTTGAATTATCTATAGAGATATTTAGTGATAATTTTACTGAGGTGTTAATTTGATTTTGTGATTTCCAAAAATCTTCATAAACTATTTTCATATTATCAATAAATTTAAATATTTCTTCTTCATTGTTTAAATTAACATCAATAAAATTAAAATTTTTTAAATTATTTTTTTGATTAAAAAAAATTTTATTTAAAACTCTTATTTTATTATTGTCTTTAAATACAATCATAATTATATGATCATTAATATTGTATTTATCTATAATTTCTTGGAAATCATAAGTCTCTAAATTATTAATATTTCTTTTTATTAAACTAAAATCATCAAGATCTTGTGTGGGTAAAATATAATTTAAAAGACTATATTTTTTATTATCTAAATTCCATTTAGTAAATAATTTATTTTCTGAGAACATTGAAACTTGATTTTTATCTTGATCAACAAAAACAGGAATGAATAAAAAATCTTTTTTTGAAGGTAAGGATGGAAATACATTTTTTGACTCTAATAAATCTAATATATTTTTTTTATTAAAAGAAACATTCAAAGTAAGATAATAAATCTCATCAATAAACTTCTCCTCTTTAATTGAGAAAGTTTCAATCATTCCTTTTATTTGATTAATTGATGTTTTTTTTAATTTTGGCTGGTCTTTACTTTGGATAATTGACAAAATAAGTTCATTAAATGCCTTTACAAATCCTTCATCAATAATTTTATTTTTATTAAAATTTATTTCAAAAGGTGTAGATATTTCAATATCATTTATAGAAAATGTCTTTGCATGACTTTTTCCTGTGGAAAAGAAAATATTTATTAAAGCGAGAAATAAAAAAAAATTATATAAAGGCTTTAAATTACTAAGTAGAGAAATTAATTTCATAAAACATATTAATGAATAAAAAAAAATTTACCTATAAAAAAAGTGGAGTTAATATCAAAGCTGCAGATAAGTTTATTGATTTCATTTCTACAGTTTCAGCAAAAAAAAGAGGCAAAAAAAAGTTTTCCAATATAGGAGGGTTTGGCTCAATCACAAATATACCAAGTAGTATTAAACAACCAAGAATCGTAGCTTGCACCGATGGCGTGGGTACTAAAATAGAAATTGCTAATTCCTTAAATAAATTTGACACTATTGGAATTGACTTGGTTGCTATGAGTGTAAATGATTTAATCGTTCAAGGTGCTAAGCCTTTACTTTTTTTAGATTATATATCTATAAATAAAATTGATATAAAAAAACTCAAAGCAATAATAAAAGGAATTAAAAAAGGTTGTGATCAATCAAAATGTGAACTCGTTGGTGGAGAGACTGCTGAAATGCCTGGTACTTACGAAAAAGGAAAATTTGATATTGCAGGTTTTGCTGTAGGAGTTGTTGGAAAGAATAAAATTTTAAGTAAAAATAAAATAAAAAAAAATAATCTAATATTGGCGATTCCTTCTAGTGGTTTACATTCTAATGGGTATTCTCTTGTGAGATATTTATTAAAACAAAAAAAAATAAATATTAAAAAAAATAAATTTTTAAAGTCCGAGCTTTTAAAACCAACTAAAATATATGTCGAAGAAGTAATAAATTTAATAAATAATAAATTAATTAATGGTTGTGCAAATATAACTGGTGGAGGATTGTCAGATAATATTAAAAGAATTATACCAGATAAACTTTCTGCAGATATTAATTTAGATAAAATTAAAACCTCTAAAATATTTAATTGGCTTAAAAATAATGGAATTTCTAATAAAGAAATGCTCAAAACATTTAACTGTGGAGTTGGTTTTTGCCTAATTATAGAAAGTAAAAATCTAAAAAAAATAAATAAATTTTTTTCAAAAAAATACAAACCATATGTAATTGGAAAAATTTCTGAAGATAAAAATAAAGTTAAACTAAATGGGTCTATCAACTGGTCATAGCAAAATTAGAACGGCTGTATTTATATCCGGTACAGGAAGTAATTTAAAATCTCTAATTAAATTTTCAAAAACTAATAAATCTCCAATATCTATTGAGTTTGTTGTTTCAAATAATTCTAAAGCAAGAGGTTTAAATTATGCTAAAATATACAATATAAAAAAAAAGGTATTAAATTTTAAAAATAAAAATTTAAGTGAAAAAAATTTACTTTCTGTTTTAAAATTAAACAACATTGAAATGATTTGTCTTGCTGGATTTATGAAAATTTTGTCAGAGAATTTTATTAAAAAATTTAAAGGAAAAATTTTAAATATACATCCGTCTCTACTTCCTAAATATAAAGGATTAAATACGCACAAAAGAGCATTAAATAACAAAGAAAAATATTCAGGATGCACTGTTCATTTTGTAAATGCTAAATTAGACTCTGGTAAGATTATTCTACAAAAGAAAGTCAAAATTTCTAAAAACGAAACTGAAGCTTCACTTGCTAAAAAAATTTTAGTACAAGAACATAAACTCTATCCTAAAGCTATATTAAAAGTTTTTAATCTTTAAAGAAAAAATCTATTTCAATTTTAGCATTTTCAACACTATCTGATCCATGGACAGAGTTTTTATCTATTGAAATTCCATATTTTTTTCGGATAGTACCTTCTTCTGCATCACTTGGATTTGTAGCACCCATCAATTCTCGGTTTCCCAAAACTGCATTCTCTTTTTCAAGAACCAAAACTACAATTGGACCTGATGATAGATAGTCACATAAATCATTATAAAATGGTTTTGTTTCATGAACTTTATAAAACTTTTCTGCTTCCGACTTTTCAATTTGAATTTTTTTTTCTTTTAATATTGAAAAACCTTTACTTCTAAACATTTCTTTAATCTCGTTTTCAAGATTTCTCTGAACAGCATCAGGTTTAATAATCGATAATGTTTGTTCTAAATTACTCATAATTGTCCTCTATTAATTTGTTTAATAATCTTACTCCATAACCTGTTGCACCACCTGAATTTAAAGCTCCTCCGTATTTTGAAAAAGCCATACCAGCTATATCTAAATGAGCCCAAGGTGTTTTGTTAAGAACAAACCTTTGTAAAAATTGTGCTGCTGTAGTTGAGCCAGCGCCACCAACATAATTTATATTTTGCATGTCAGCATTTTTTGAATCTATAAGTTTGTCAAAATTTTTATGTAAAGGCATTCTCCATATTTTTTCATCAACTTTATTTCCAGCATCAATTAATTGATCAGATAGTTTATCATCATTTGAAAAAAGACCTGCATATTCTGATCCAAGAGACACTATAATTGCACCTGTGAGTGTTGCTAAATCAACAATAAATCTAGGCTTAAATTTCTTTTCAGTGTAAGTTAGTGCATCAGCCAAAACCAATCTTCCTTCAGCATCTGTGTTTAATATCTCAATAGTTTTACCACTATATGACTTAACAATATCTCCAGGTCTTTGAGCATTCCCACCAGGCATATTTTCCACAAGCCCCACAACACCAACAGCATTAATTTTTGCTTTCCTTAAAGCTAAATTTTTCATTAGACCAACTACTGTAGCAGAACCTGCCATATCATAGGTCATATCTTCCATAAACTTAGCAGGTTTTAATGAAATACCACCTGTATCAAAACAAACTCCCTTTCCAATAAATGCTAAAGGTTTGGAATTATTTTTAACACCTTTCCATTCCATTGTGACAAGATACGATCCTCTAATGCTTCCCTGACCAACACCAAGCAAAGCATTCATGCCAAGTTTTTTTAATTTCTTTTCATCATATATGTTTACTTTCAATCCAAACTTTTTAAGTGAATTTATTCTTTTTGCATATTCATCAGGATGCAAAACATTGCCTGGTTCTGAAACAAGATCTCTAGTAAAAAAAGTTCCTTCTTCTAAAGCTTTAAATCTTAACTGACTCTTATTAGAAATTTTATTTTTATTTGCAATTACATTTACAGAAACAATTTTTTTATTTTTTTTTGATTTATAAATATTGAATTCATAGGATTTTAATTTTAACCCATGCAAAAAATGACCTGCAAAATTGTTTATTTTACTATTAATAGTATCTGAGTTTACAAGATATTCTTTTCTTTTATTATAATCTATATGACCATGAAGTTTAGCTCCCAAATTTTCTATATCAGAAATCTTAATATTCTTTTTAATGGAAACTAAAAATATTGTTTTTTTTGAATTAATTTCAAAAACGAGAAAATCTTTTTTTAGATCACTATTTTTTAATAAGTCTGAAATGTATAAAAATTCAGAATTCGATATATATTTTTTTATACCATTAATGTTGAACTTTTCATCAACAAATAATACGTGATTTGATGAAACTTTTTTTGAACTACTATTTTTATAATTAATTTGAACAGTCATAAATTTTAAATACAATCTATACGAGATGAGTGTTATATAAGAACAAAAATGTTAAATTTCAATGAAAAAATTAATTTTTAGAAAATTTTTACTAGATGCCTTTTTGAGTTTTTTGGTGCTGATATTTTGTTTTTCTATAATCGTTTGGGTAATACAAGCGGTTAACTATCTTGATTTTGTCTCAGAAGATGGTCATGGTTTTAAGGTATATTTTTTATATACATTATTTAATTTTCCAAAAATTTTTTCAAAACTATTTTTAATATCTTTGTTTATTTCTCTATTTTACATCATTTTGAAGTTTGAAAATGATAATGAATTGTCTATATATTGGTCTGTTGGGATTTCAAAAATTTGTTTTATAAATAAAGTTCTTAAATTTTCAATAATATTATTAATATTTCAATTAAGCTTAACTTCATATTTTTACCCTAAATCACAAGATATGAGCAAATCATTTATTAGAATGTCTAATATTGATTTTTTTCCATCATTGATTAAAGAAAAAAAATTTATTGATACCTTATCTAACTTAACAATTTATGTTGATGAACAATCAGATGATAAAAAACAATTTAAGAATATATTAATTAAAGATCAGAAAAAAGGGAATAATGAATACCAGATAATAGTTGCAAGTGATGGTGTAATAAAAAATAATAATAATATAAATTATTTAATATTAAAAAAAGGTGAAATTTTTAGCAGTAGCAATAACAAAGATTTTTCTAGCTTCAAATTTGAAAATTTTGAATTCAGTCTTTCAAACTTTGATAGCAAGACAATGGTTGTACCAAAAATTCAAGAAAATAAATCTTCTAATATTATAAAATGTTACTTAAACAATTCAAATTTAAATAGAAAATTTTATATTAATCCTGATGAACTTAGAATATGCAATAAAGATATTAAAAAAGAAATTGTTCAAGAAATTTTTAAAAGATTTTATCAACCTTTCTTCATTCCAATTTTGTGTCTGATTGCATGCATCCAAATAATTAACAGCAAATTTAATTACAATTATGTTTTTTACAAAATTATTATTTTTATATTTGGTATTATTGTATTATTTGCTTCAGAAATTTTAATCAAATATACAGGTAATAATTTTACTCAAGATATATTTATTCTTTTATTTCCAATAATTATGTTTTTGTTAATTTATTTATTTGTATTGAAAAAAAATTATAGCCCATGAAAGTTTATATAAAATATATAATTAAGAATTTTATAAAATTATTATTTATTGTAAGTTCAATTTTTTTTATTTTAGTTTTGTTACTTAATTTATTACAAGAATTAGATTTTTTTAAGAATACTAACGAAGGTTTATATTATCCATTATTATTAAATATACTTAATGCTCCTTCTATTTTGATTAATATTTTTCCTTTTATTTTTTTAATTTCAGCACAGTTTCTATTTATTAACTTAATTGATAAAAATGAACTAATCATTTTAAAAAATTTTGGAATAGATAATTTGAGATTAATTACTATTATTTCTTTAATATCATTTATTGCCAGCCTATTTATAATTATTTTTTTTTATAACTTTTCGGCAAAATTAAAGCATTTTTATCTTGAGATTAAAAACAATTTTGCAAGTGATAATAAATATCTTGCGGTTATTACTGATAACGGAATTTGGATTAAAGATGAGATTGAAGGTAACAAGATTATAATTAATGCTAATTTAATTGAGGGAAATATCTTAAAAGAAGTAGTAATTACTCAGTTCGATAATGACTTTTCGCCTAAAAAATATATTTATGGAGAAATTGTAGATATTAAAAAAAATGAATGGTTGATTGAAAAAGCAATAATAATTGAAAATAATATTAGAATGATTAACAATAATTTCATATTTCAATCTAATTTTAATTCTAAAAAAATTAATTCGCTTTTTTCAAATTTAACATCTTTAACAATATGGGAATTAATTAATCTTAAAGATGAATATAATTCAGTAGGTTATTCTGTAAAAGAAATAAATTTACATCTGCAAAAAATTTATTCCTTTCCTGTTTATTTAACAATATTAACTATTTTTGCATCTGTATTAATGCTCAATGTGCCTATTAACAAACCTAAATTTTTTTATTTGATTATGGGTATATTTGCTTCTGTATTAATATTTTATATAAATCACTTTTCATCATTATTAGGAGAAAATAATAAATTACCAATTACGTTATCTGTTTGGTTGCCGCATGTAATTGTTTCTATCTTAACTGTAATTGGTATGGTGAGGATTAATGAAAAATAAAATCAAAATTATACTTTCTATTATAATAATTTTTTTCTTTAATATTTCATCAAATAGTGAGGAAATTAATTATTCAAGCAATTCAATAAAAATTTTAGAAAATGGTAAAATTATTTCTGGTGAAGGAGATGTTCAAATTTTAGTTGGTAGGAATATATTCATTAGTTCTGAAAAATTTGAATATAATAAAGAAACAGGCCTTTATAAAATATTTAACGATGTTCAATTTAAAGATAATTTAAACAAAATTAATGCATCAGGATCAGAATTTATTTTGTCAACTTTTGATAACAAAATTCTATCAAATACAAAATCTAAAATTATATACAATGAAATTTATAATATTGATCTTAAAAGCTTCGAATATGATATTACTGATCGAAAAATAAGCTCTAATGAATTCACAAAAATTGAAGATGATATTGATAATTATTTTGAACTTTATGAATTTTTGTTTGATCTAAAAACAAATAAGTTTTTAGGTAAAGAATTAAAATTTATAGATAATCAACAAAACAAATATTTATTAAATGAAGTGATGATTAATACTAATAATGATAAAGTTTATGGTAAAGACGTAAAATTTCTAGATAATCAGCAAAACAAATATTTGTTAAATGAGGTTATGATTAATACTGAAAATGATAATCTATATGGTAAAGATTTAAACATAGAATTCAATAAATCATTATTTGGAAATAGTAATAACGACCCGAGATTAAAAGCAAAAAGTGTAAAAATAAAAGATCAATCCTCTTTTTTAAAAAAAGGAGTGTTTACTTCATGCAGTAAAGATAATGATTGCCCACCATGGAGTATGTATGCTGAAGAAATTGAACATAATAAAATTGATAAAACAATTAATTATAAAAATGCTTGGTTAAAAATTTATGATAGACCAGTCGTTTATTTTCCAAAATTTTCTCATCCAGATCCTACTGTTGATAGAAAGTCTGGTTTTTTACCACCAACATTTTCTAGCTCAAGAAACATTGGATCCTCAGTAACCATTCCTTATTTTCATGTATTATCTGAAAATAAAGATATGACATTTAAACCAAAAGTTTTTTTCAATAATGAAATTGTTTTGCAAAATGAATATAGACAAGAAAACAAAAATAGTAGCCATATAGCTGACTTTAGTATTGCTTCATCAGATTTTCTTTCCTCAAAAAATACAACAAAATCACATTTTTTTTCAAATTCAAAGTTTGAGTTAAGCAATGATTTTTTTAATCAAAGCAGTATTGAGTTAAATTTAGAAAATGTAAGAAATGATGAATATTTAAAAGTTTATAAAATTGAAAGTGATCAAATTGACATTGATACGAATACTTTACATTCTTATCTGTCATTTGATACTGAAAAAAATGATATAGAATTCTATACATCGCTAGAAGTTTATGAAGATTTATCAAAGGATAAACAAAGTAGACATGAATTTATTTATCCAAACTATACTGTTCAAAAAAGAATTTTATCTGAAAAAGGTAATGATCTTGTTTTAAAATCTTATGGTAATCAAAGAAAGTATGACACCAATGTATATGAAGGAATTATTATAAATGATTTAGAATTTAATACTTTTTCAAAATTTTCAAATAAAGGGTTGGTTACCAACTACAAAGTATTATTTAAAAATACAAATATTGATGCAAAAAATTCAAACAGTCATAAAGATAAATTTGAACAAACATTATCCACTGTAATGCAATACAACATGGAACTACCTTTAAAGAAAGAAAGTATGGAATTTATAAATAATTTTACTCCAAAAGTTGCATTTATGTATAGTCCAAATAAATCAAAAAACTTAAGCTCAGATAATCGAAGAATGGACACATCTAATATATATTCTATAAACAGAATTTCAAACAATGAGACAGTTGAAGGGGGAGCTTCTTTAACTTATGGAACAATTTTTAATAAAATAAATAAAGAAAATAATCAAGATATCTTAAATTTTGAAATTTCTTCACTTTTAAGAATAGACGAAAATCCTGATTTACCAATTTCAAGTTCAATTGGAAAAAAAACGTCAGATATTTTTGGAAATTTAGAAATTTATCCTGATGAAAATTTATCTTTTAAATATAATTTTTCTATAGACAATAATTTTGATAAGACAAATTACGATAGTATATCAACTAAATTTAAAATTAATAAATTTGTAACCTCTTTTGAATATTCTGATGAAAAAAATAATCTTATAAATGAAAGCTTCACATCAAATTCATCTTCTTTTGAAATCGATAAAAATAATAGCATTAATTTCAATGTAAGAAGAAATAATGAAAAAAGTGCTACTGAATTTTATAATTTAATATACAATTATAAAAATGATTGTTTGCTTGCATCAATCAAATTTAACAAGGAATTCTACAAAGACTCAGATCTTAAACCAGAAAAAGAAATTTTCTTTACATTGAGCTTGATCCCATTTGGTGGTGTAACAACAGAAAATTAATGAAAAAAAAAATATTTTTTTACTTATTAATAGTTTTTCAGTTATGCACTAAACAGGCAATTAGTTTAGAAAATAAAATAATCTTAAAAATAAATGATAAAATAATAACAACTTTTGATGTTAAGCAGGAAGAAAAATACTTAATAGTTTTAAATCCGAAATTGAACAAGTTAGACAAAAATAAATTAAAAGTTATAGCAAAAGAATCGATTATTAAAGAGAAAATAAAAGAAATTGAATTAGTTAAATATTATAAAATAGAAAAAACTTTAGATGACGCTAATTTAACAAATATAATAAAAAATCTTTATCAGAGTGCAGGTTTTCAAAAAGAAATAGAATTTAAAAAATACCTAGAAAGCCAAAATCTTAAGTTTTCATCAGTAAAAAGAAAATTAGCAATTGAAATGCTTTGGAATAATTTAATTTTTGAAAAGTTTAATAATCGTGTTGTTATTGATAAAGTCGAGATAAAAAATAACATTGAAAAAGAAATAAAAAATTTAAGATTTACAAGAGATCTTTTGATATCTGAAATATTAATTAGAAATTCCAAGGATTTAAAATTAGATATTGTTTATTCAGAGATTTTAAAAAGTATAAAAGATGTCGGTTTTTCTTCCACGGCAAATATTTTTAGTATATCTGATACAGCTAAAATTGGTGGCAAAGTAGGATGGGTGAAAGAAACTTCTTTATCAAAACAAATACTAGAAAATACAATTAATTTAGAAAAAGGACAAATAACAAAACCTATTAAAATTAACGAAAATTTTCTAATACTTTCAATTAATGATACAAAAATTAATAAACAAAAAATTGATAAAGATAAAATTCTTTCAAATAGAATTTCATATAAAAGAAATCAACAACTCGAAAGATTTTCTTTAGCATATTTTGGAAAAATAAAGCAAAATATTCAAATTAATGAATTTTAAACCCATATTAATTGTCCACGGAGAACCTAATAGTATTTTTTTAGAGATTTTTTTTAAAACAATTAAATATAAAAAA
>CACKZG010000011.1 GCA_902604545.1 uncultured Pelagibacteraceae bacterium | reverse complement strand
CTCCGCCATTAATGAATATCCAATTTTTACCATTTTCTTTTGCTAAATTATTTAATTTAGAAGAAAATGTCTTCGACTGATCTACGCCCCAACCTAGAGCAATAGAGCTTCCGATAATTAAAAATCTTCTCTCATAATTTTTCAAAATATCATTATTTATTTCTATATTTCTTTGACCATAACTGTTTGTTGTGATTAAAACTTTTTGTAACATTGCAGAACTATTTTTTTTGTGTACATGATTTATTTTCTCATTTGGTACCTTTACTTTTAGGGTTTTAGCATACTTGCCCATTTCTATATCGTAATGAGGTATAAAATGATGTTTTACTCTAAGCACTATTTCACAAAATGCAAAAGCGATTACAGTGGAAATCAAAATTGTAAAAAAAGTATGAATATAATCTTTTAATTTAAGCATAAGATTTCTTTTTATATATTTTTTGTTAATTTATAAACACTAAGGTTTTAAATTAACCAAATATTTATTCAGTTTATTCAGCCAAGTTTCATTAGCCAATTTGTTAAAATGATTGTCATGCTTGATAAAAAACCTTTTGTCAAATAAAGAGACATCGATATAAGGAATATTTTTTTGTGTAAAAGAGTAAATAATTTCATCATCAATTTTTTTTCCTAATCCATAGTAAAGAACTATTAATTCTTTATCATTTTTTTTTGCAATTTCATTCATTTCATTAATAATTCCTATATATGTTTTTATATTTTTACTATCTTCTTCAATTGAAAAAGTATTATTTAAAATCTCTATTATTTCTGATCGATTAATTATTGAACCAATCAGTCTTGGAATTTGATAATTAAGCTTTAAAAAAGATAAGATACAATATCCATCAAATTTTAATTCTTCATTAATTATTCTAAATGTAGGTGAGTTAAATGAATAATCTTCATTACATGAGACTCTTGGTAACTGATAAGATGAGGTAACAACTATGTTAATATTACCTAAAGTATCAACATTTTTTCTTATCATTTCTAAATTTTGATTTACTGAGCCACCAATGATTCCATAATTATAAACATTATAATTTTTATTTTTTTCATAAAAAAGATAAGGTAATGTTTCATTTTCTTTTAAACCCCATCCAAAAACATCTGATCCACCAAAAAAAGATGCTTTTAAAATTTTATCATTATTATTTTTTATTAGCGAGTTAATTCTAAAATTCTGATCATCTATTTTGTACTCTACGTTAAAAATGAAATTTTCAGACTCTTTTTTATAATGTCTATGAGTACCTTTTTTTAATTGATTTCCTAAATAAGTTTTTTCATATTTAAAATTATCAAAATGTATTACTGTTTTATCGTATGTAGATAATTTTTCATCTCTAAAGAAATGATTAAAATCAATTTTCAAGATAACTTCGACAAAAATAATTGACAATAAAAACGTAAAATAAAAAAGTAATATATTTTTATTAATATTTTTTATCAAAAATAATGAAACTGATAAAACAGCTATCGATATCAATAAAAAAATAAAACTCTTGAACTTTAGACTTAAAAAAATAAAAGTTAAAAATATTACAATTATACTTAGTGTATATTTGATTTTTTTTTTCAAATTAAGATATATTTTTTTGCAACTTCATGTCTTCTTTGTTAATACCAGCTACTCTCACAGGTTTTTTCATTGCATCTCGTCTAAATGGTTCACCAAGTTCTTGGTTAAGGATTACCTCAATAAAAGTTGTAATTCCTTTTTTTTGATCTTCGCAAGATTTCTTAATAGCTTCAGTTGTTTCTTCCATTGTTCGGACAGTAACACCTTTTAATCCGCATGCTTCCGCAACTTTTGCATAACTCAGTTTTGGATCCAATTCTGTACCTACGAAATTATTATCAAACCAAAGTGTTGTATTTCTTTTTTCCGCGCCCCATTGATAATTTCTAAAAATAACCATTGAAATTGCTGGCCATTCTTCTCTTGCACATGAGCTCATCTCATTCATGCTAATTCCAAAAGCTCCATCACCTGCAAAACCTATTACTGGAGTTTGAGGGCATCCAATTTTTGCTCCGAGAATTGATGGAAACCCATAACCACATGGTCCAAACAATCCTGGAGCTAAATATTTTCTTCCTCTCTCAAAAGTTGGATATGCATTACCGATTGCACAATTATTTCCTATATCACTTGAAATAATTACATCATCAGGCATACCAGCTTGAATCGCTCTCCAAGCTTGTCTTGGAGACATTCTATCAGAATCTCTTTCTCTTGCTTCTTTATTCCAAACTGTACCCTCATCATCGTCCTCATGATCTAAGCTAGATAATTTTTGTAACCATGCTGATTTCGTTTGATGAATAATATCTTTTCTTTTTTGTCTATCAGTATTTCCTGCTGTTAATGAAAGTTGTGCTAATAATTGTTGTGCAACTAATTTTGCATCACCACAAATTCCAACAGTAACTTTTTTTGTTAAACCAATTCTATCTGAATTAATATCAACTTGAATAATACTTGCATCTTCAGGCCAATAATCAATTCCATACCCTGGTAAGGTTGAAAAAGGATTAAGTCTTGTACCTAATGCTAAAACCACATCAGCTTTGGAAATTAATTCCATACCAGCTTTTGATCCATTGTAACCCAAAGGACCTGCTGCTAATGGATGGCTTCCTGGAAAACTATCATTATGTTGATAGCCTGAACAAACTGGCGCATCAAGTTTTTCAGCAAGTTTTTTACATTCCTCAATAGCATCTCCAATTACAACACCTGCACCTGATAAAATTACTGGAAATTTAGCATTAGATAACAAATCAGCTGCTTTTTTAATTGCTTCAACTCCACCTGCCTGTCTCTCTAATCTTACTATTGGAGGAAGATCAATGTCAATTACTTGACACCAATAATCTCTTGGAACATTAATTTGTGCTGGTGCTGATCCTCTTATAGCTTTTTCTATAACTCTATTTAGTACTTCAGCCATTCTTGATGGATCTCTTACTTCTTCTTGATAGCAAACCATGTCTTTGAATAAATTCATTTGCTCTACTTCTTGAAATCCACCTTGTCCCATTGTTTTATTTGCTGCTTGAGGTGTGACTAATAAAAGAGGAGTATGATTCCAATAAGCCGTTTTAATTGGTGTAACTAATCCTGTTATTCCAGGTCCGTTCTGAGCAATAACCATTGACATTTTACCTGTAGCTCGTGTGTAACCATCAGCAATTAAACCACCGTTTGTTTCGTGAGCGACATCCCAGAAAGTAATACCTGCATCTGGAAAAATATCTGAAATTGGCATAAAGGCTGAACCGATAATTCCGAATGCATGTTCAATACCGTGCATTTGTAAAACTTTTACAAAAGCTTCTTCTGTTGTCATTTTTGTCATAAAACTAGAACCTCTCTAAAGTGTAATTATACTGTTTATAAAATTCGTTTGTTAATTTGTGCGATTAATATATAAGTTTTTACGAATTTCAAACAAACAAATCGACACTATATGGCAACAGATATAATCATACATGATAAAAAAGACAACGTTGGAGTAGTTGTTATTGAAAAAATCACTCCTAAACAGGACTGTGCTTGCTGGATAATGGAAGACGATAGTTCAACAAATATTCAATCCGTAGATGAAATACCTTTAGGTCATAAAATTGCAATGGTTGACCTTAAAGAGGGCGATACTATATTAAAATACGGTCACGATATTGGTAAAGTTGTTAAATCAATCAAAAAAGGTGAGCATGTACATGTTCACAACGTAAAAACAAAGAAGTGGTAACAGTATGGAAATCCCAAAGAGCTTTTTAGGTTATAAAAGAGAAAACGGCAGAGCAGGAACAAGAAATCATGTAATTATTTTGCCAGTTGATGATATTTCAAACGCATGTGCAGAGGCAGTTGCTAACAATATCAAAGGTACAATCGCTCTTCCTCATTCTTACGGTAGACTTCAATTTGGTGCAGATTTAGAGCTTCATTTTAGAACAATGATAGGAACTGGATGTAATCCGAACGTTGCAGCTGTAATTGTCATAGGTATTGAGCCGAAATGGACAAAAAAAATTGTAGATGGAATTGCGAAAACTGGAAAACCAGTTGAAGGATTTCATATTGAACGTACAGGAGACATTGGTACTACAATGAAGGCATCAAAAAAAGCTCAAGAATTTGTAATGTGGGCTTCAGAAAAACAAAGAGAAGAATGTCCTTTAAGTGATTTATGGATTTCGGTTAAGTGTGGAGAGTCCGATACTACTTCAGGACTTGCTGCAAACCCAACTGTTGGAAACTTAATGGATAAACTTGAGCCATTAGGTGTTCACTTATGTTTTGGTGAAACATCCGAATTAACTGGTGCAGAGCAAGTTTGTGCAACTAGAGGAGCTACAAAAGAAGCTTCCGAAAAATTTATGAAAACCTGGAACTCTTATAATGATTTTATTTTAAAAGAAGCGACAGATGATCTTTCTGAAAGCCAACCAACAGCTGGTAATATAGCTGGAGGACTTACAACTATTGAGGAAAAAGCTTTCGGTAATTTTCAAAAAATTGGAAATTGTAAATTTATTGATGTTCTTGGACCAGCTGAAGAACCAACAAAAGGAAAAGGTTTGTATTTTATGGACACATCATCTGCTGCTGCAGAATGTGTGACACTACAAGCTGCTGCTGGGTTTAATATTCATTTGTTTCCAACAGGACAAGGTAATATCGTTGGAAACCCAATTGAACCTGTTGTTAAATTAACAGCTAATCCATTAACTGTAAAAGGTATGGGAGAGCATATTGATTGTGATGTTTCAAAAATTCTTTCAAGAGAAATGAATTTATCTGAAGCAGGTGATGAATTAATTAAAACTACAATAAGAGTAGCAAACGGTAGATTAACTTGCGCTGAAGCTTTAGGTCATAGAGAATTCGTTATGACTAAACTTTACAGAAGTGCTTAATTAATTTTAGTCATTCATGAAATTTAAGAAATACCTAGTTGTATTACCAGGTATTATATTGGCATTTGTTCTTTACACTTTATCTCAAGGTTTCAATAGTGTTCTTGGTATTGAGCTATTGGGTTATGAAAAAAGCCCAATATCTACAGCAATGATTGCTATTTTATTAGGTATGTTTTTTAGTAATATTTTTCAAATTAGAGAAAGTTTTTTAAAAGGATTAGATTTTACACAAAAATATATTCTTAAACTTGGGATTATTTGCTTAGGTATTCAATTAAAGCCATTTGAATTTTTAGAATTTGGGGCAATAGCAATTCCATTAATTATAACATGTATAATTAGTGTGTTAATTGTAATAAAATTTTTAATTAAAAAATTAAAAATTCCAACAAGAATGGCTTACCTGATATCAATAGGCAGCACTGTCTGTGGCACTACTGCAATAATGGCTACAGCTCCTGTTATTGGTGCAAAAAAAAACGAGGTTTCATATGCAATTGCTAATATTACATTGTTTGGAATACTTTCGATGCTTATTTATCCATATTTTGCTAACTTTTATTTCGAAAGTGAGCCTTTATTAATTGGATTGTTTTTGGGAACCTCTATCCATGAAACCTCTCAAGTTGCAGCTGCAGGATTAATTTATGACCAGCAATTTAATAGTCCTGAAACTTTAAATATTGCAACAGTCACAAAATTAATAAGGAATACTTTTCTGATTATCATGATCCCTTTATTTGCATTTCTTTATAATCGAGGAAAAACCACAGAAAAGAAATACTCAATAATAAATATTTTTCCTTATTTTGTATTAGGTTTTGTAGCAATGATAATAATTAGAAATTTTGGTGATCTAATGTACTCAACTAATTACAATTGGTTGGTTACAATTGAGGGTATTAAATTGTCCTCAAAAATATTTTTAACTATGGCGATGGCAGCAATTGGTCTTTCTACCAACCTAAAAGAAATTAAAAATATGGGTTACAAACCTTTTGTTGTAGGTTTTATAGGTATGGCAACTGTTGGATTAGTTTGTATTACAATTCTCGAATTATATTTAAATTTTTTTAATTAAGATTTAACTAATAATTTTTTTCTAAGGTTTGAAATAAATCTTCTCATAAAAGCTGCTCCAACACCTAAAATAATTGCAAACATAATTGTAAATAGTCCATAAAAGAAAGGCATCTCTTTGGAAAAATCAATTATAAAATTAGAAAAGAAGTTTAAATCTGAACTATTTGCTTTAGTTGCTCCATTTATAGTTTTTTCTGCAAAAAATGTATCGTATGCTATTGCTATACCTACTATCAGTAATAAAATTGCTAATAAAGCTCTTAAACCAGAACTATCAATTCTTTCTCCTAATTTTTGTCCAATCTGAACTCCTATGATCGATCCTATAACCAACATAAGGACTAGTAATAAATCTATAGATCCATAATTAAATGAATGAAGAAAAGTAACAACCACACTTACAAAAATTGTTACAAATAAAGATGTACCAGGAACTAATTTAGTAGGCATTTTAATTATATAAATCATTGCAGGGACTAAAATAAAAGCACCTCCGATTCCCATAATAGCCGCAATAAATCCAACTAATAGACCAATAATGATTGGAGTAAAAATACTCTCATATAATTTAGACTTTGGAAATCTCATTCTTAATGGAAGACCATGTATCCAATAATGAACATGTAATTTTTTTTTAACTACAATGTTTCTTTTTGCTTTATCTATTTCACCCAAACTTTCAACCAACATTAAAGTTCCGATTATTGCTAATATGTACATGTAAGCCAGAGAGATAACTGTATCTATTTTTCCAATACCTTTAAAATAAGTAAAAGTGTAAATTCCTAAAGAAGTTCCAATTACGCCTCCAATTACAATCATTGAACCCATTTTATAATCTAAAGTATTTTTTAAATAATGCGTGGTAGATCCAGAAACTGAAGTAGCTAAAATGTTATTTGCTTCATTCGCAACTGCATATGCAGGAGGTATTCCTAAAAAAATTAAAAAAGGTGTCATTAAAAAACCACCACCAACACCAAATAAACCTGAAAGCACTCCAACAATTGCACTTAATAAAAGTATTTCGATAGGGTTAACAAAAACTTGAGCTATCGGTAAATATACTTCCATAAATATATCAATGTTTACTATTGTTTATAATCTTCCATCAGACTCATTTGATTTGAGTAAATATTTCACATCATATAATATATGATTACTTTTTCCATAAGATCTAAACAAATCTTCTGATAATAATTTAAATTCATTGTGTGCAACTGCTATTATAATTGCATCATACTTACCTTTTGTTGGCTCATTTATAGGATCAATTTTATATTCATCGGCAACACGTTCTTTATCGACCCAGGGATCATAAATATCTACATTGCATCCTAAACTTTCAAATTCTTTAACCAAATCAATAACTCTTGTATTTCGATAATCTGGACAGTTTTCTTTAAAGGTTAAACCCATGATAAGTATATTTGACTTTTTAATCTTAATATTTTTTTTAGTCATAAGTTTTGACACTTCATTTGCTACATAAGAACCCATATTATCGTTTAGCTTACGACCTGCTAAAATTATTTCGGGTTGATAACCTACTGCATTAGCTTTATGAGTTAAATAATATGGATCAACACCAATACAGTGCCCACCTACTAATCCTGGTTGAAATGGCAAAAAATTCCACTTAGTACTTGCAGCTCTCAACACTGCTTCAGTATCAATATTCATTTTTTTAAAAATAAGAGCAAGCTCATTTACAAGAGCAATATTTAGATCTCTTTGTGTATTTTCAATAACCTTGGCAGCTTCTGCAACTTTAATGCTTTCAGCCTTATGCGTGCCTGCAACAATAATTTCTTTATATAAGTCATCAACTATCGAAGAAATTTCTGGTGTTGATCCTGCTGTTACTTTTTTAACATTAATCAACTTATGCGTCTTATCTCCAGGATTAATGCGCTCAGGTGAATAACCACAATAAAAATCAGTATTAAATTTTAAACCCGATTGTTTTTCAAGAATAGGTACACAAAATTCTTCTGTTGCACCAGGAAATACAGTTGACTCATAAATTACGATGTCATTTTTTTTAAGGATAGAACCTATCGTTTCACTAGATTTCTTTAATTCAGTTAAATCTGGTTTTTTATGATCGTCAATTGGAGTTGGAACTGTAACAATATAGATATTACAATCCTTAATATCACCGATAATATTTGAAAAATTGAGATAAATTGACTCTAAAAATTCTTTTTTACTTATCTCGAGATTTGGGTCTTCATATTTTTTAAGTAAATCAATTCTTTCTTTACTGATATCAAAACCTATTACTTCAAATTTTTTTCCAAATTCTACAGCAAGTGGAAGTCCTACATATCCAAGACCTATTAAGGCTATTTTTTTTTTCATTTAAATATTCAGATTAATTTAATCATTTTAAAAAAAATTTATTTATTATATATTTTGTAATAAAATAAATACCATTCTAAAAACTTTTTTATTCCACTCTTATAATTAATTTTAGGTTTATATTTTGTTATTTTTCTAAGTAAAGTAGTGTCAGACACTGTAATCTTAACATCCCCTTTTTGCAAAGCCATATAATTTCTTATAGCTTTTTTTCCAAGTTGTTTTTCTAGCTCATTAATGAAATCTAAAAGAAAAACTTTTTTAGTATTTCCAATATTTAATATTCGAAAAGGTGCAACTGATGAAAGACTATCATTTTTAATTTTTCCTAACTGATTTTTATTGGGAGCTTTATTAATTAATTCTACAATACCATCAACTACATCATCAATAAATGTAAAGTCGCGATACATTTTTCCATTATTATATATATCAATTTTTTTTTTATTTATTATTCCCTTAGTAAATTTGAATAGTGCCATATCCGGTCTACCCCAAGGTCCATAAACAGTGAAAAACCTTAACATTGTAATAGGGATTTTCCATAAATTTGAATATGCGTGAGCGATGCTTTCTGTTGACTTTTTTGTTGCTGCATAAATACTTAATTGAGTTTCGGTCTTATCAATTTCAACAAAGGGTAATTTCTTATTTGCCCCATATACAGATGAGCTAGATGCAATTAATAAATGTTTAATGTTAATTTTTTTGGCAAGTTCTATAACATTATAAGTTCCTGTTATATTAGAGTCCATATAAGCATTTGGATTTTCAATACTGTATCGAACCCCTGCTTGGGCAGCCAAGTGTATTATGGCTTTTGGTTTGAATTTTAAAATTGATTGACTTAAAATTTTTTTATTTTCAAGCTTGTTTTTTGTAAAAAAAAATTTTTTATATTCTTTTAAAATTTTTAATCGTGCTTTTTTTAATTTAACATCATAATATTTATTCATCGAATCAAAACCATGAACAGTATGACCTTTTTCAAGTAGTTTTTTAGACAAATGAAATCCAATAAACCCCGACGAACCAGTTACAAATATTCTCATATAATAAATGTATACCTCATAATGTAATATTAAATTACAATAATCACTTCTTTTTGTATCCTAAATATTTGTAAAATTTTAAAATTGTTGCAAAATATGTTTAAATAAACGTAATAAAAGTTCCAACTAAAATCACTCCCCAATAAGCTGTTAAGCTTGCTATAATTCCTGCTTTAATAAATATAGTTTTAAAATTTGAGAGTTTATTGATAATTTTTACGTTAGAAAGTAACATTAAATCCGTCAATACACCTACAGCGAAATTTGTCAAACAATTATTTGAAACTTGATAATTTTTTTACCTAATAGATCGTGGCTCCAAAAACCTTAACCATATTGTCTTCAACCCCCAAGACCAACCTGCCAAGGAACTCTCCTGGGATCTCTGTATTTTTTTGCTTAATCAGAACAGTTACGTGATCTCCTCTTCTAAGACAACCGAAAGGTTCAAAAGTTTCTTTAAGATTAGTGATTAGCTTGTTGTTAGCCCACTGCTTACCAAGCTCTACTTCGTTAGCACCAAAAAGCATTTGAGTGGAGAAATCTTTAGTGAATCCACCATAATCTTTGAGATTAGATGATTTAACCAAATTATCCCAAATAGGTTTGGCTAATTCAAATATCTCATCATCTGTTTTAGATAAAATATCCATAAAATTTATTTGAAAAGTTTATTAAGAAGCTTTTTTCTTCTCGTTCTCATCCACTATATGGTAGACAGGAACTTTCTCCATACTAAACTTACCAGTCTTAGGGTCTCTTCTTGAAACTGTTAAACAATGCCAATTATCATCATCAAGTTTCATATGATCGCCTCTATAATAATATCCAGGCCATCTAGTTTCTTCTCTAAACATAGTATGTTCTGTTACGCACTGAGATGTCAAAGCTCTATGTTTAAGCTCCCATGCCCTCATAAGCTGATGATAATCCTCGGCTCCCACGTTTTCAAGATCTTCCTCAAGCCAAGCTAACAATTCTAATCCTCTTTTTAGCATATTAGCATTAGTCATATAGTTTGTAGCTATTCCACCTACATATTCATCCATTATTCTTTGTAAACGTTGTAAGCCTTGAATAGGTGAGATATAGCTTGGAGATACAGTTCCTCCTGTAATCTCATTTTGAGCAACTGTGTAATTTTCTAAAGGTTTGTAAACTTTAACTTTGAAATCTTCACATTGTTTATCTGATACTTTTAAACCCTCAGCTTTTTTGTCTTCAATATATTTTACAGCTGCTTTTGCTGCTAATCTACCCTCTGTAAATGAGCCTGACGAAAATTTGTGAGCACTTCCACCTACAGTATCGCCTGCTCCAAATAATCCATCAATTGTTAACATTCTATTATAACCCCAGAAATACTCCGGTGGAGACAAATCTTCTGGTCCACTTACCCAAGCTCCTGAACAAGTAGCGTGAGAACCCATTACATATGGTTCGGACGTTGTTAATTCAGGATTTGTATATTTCGGGTCAATATTTTGAGATGCCCACACAACAGCTTGACCTACTGTCATTCCTAAGAAATTTTCCCAACCAACAGTTTCTAAATGTGGGTCTTGAAAAGCCTCTGTAGTAACCATATGGATTGGTCCACCACCTGCAATTGTTTCTTGAATAAAAGCATGGTTTCTTAAACACGTAGGTGTTGGATGGTGATCTATATATTCGCCTACTAATTCCTTAGTCTGGTCGTACCATTTCTTCTCATAGTTTTCACCGTTTGCATTTTGTGTATATGTTTTTAAATGTAAGAAGTAAGCGCCAACAGGTCCATATCCATCTTTAAATCTACATAAGACAATTCTATTTTCCATTTGGGTCATTTTAGCACCAGCTGCAATTGGTAACGCGTATGCTGAACCATTACTCCAAGGAGCATACCAAGTTCTTCCCATACCTTCTCCAACAGCTCTAGGCTTAAATATGTGTGAAGCTCCACCTGCTGCAACAATTACAGCCTTTGCTCTAAATACATGGAAATCGCCTGTTCTCATATTAAATCCAACAGCTCCACCCACTCTATTCTCTTGAGCTTCATCCATTAAAAGATGAGTAATCATAATTCTATTATAAATTTTGTCTGCGGATTTTTTTGCTGCTTCTGCAACGATTGGCTTATAACTTTCACCGTGGATCATTATCTGCCACTTACCTTCTCTTAAGTATCTTCCAGTCTCTTCATTTTTCATCATAGGCAGACCCCACTCATCAAACATATGAACGGTTGAGTCTACATGACGAGCCATGTCATATCCTAAATCTTCTCTAACCATTCCCATCAAATCATTTCTTGCGTATCTGACATGATCTTCAGGTTGATTTTCGCCCCACTGCATACCCATGTAACAGTTAATTGCGTAAAGACCTTGAGCTACTGCACCACTTCTATCTATGTTTGCTTTTTCAACACAGACAATTTTCATATCTCTGCCCCAGTGCCTTGCTTCGAAAGTTGCGCCAGTGCCGGCCATTCCTCCACCAACAACTAATACATCACAGTCTTCGTAATGAGTTCTGTGCTTAGCCATTAGTAATAAACTCCTTTTTTAAAAGACTCCTTTGGAACTGCAGGAAGTTCACCATCGATATTTAACCCCTCAGGTTCAGTGTAAAGTCTTTGAGAATTTAATTCTCCTTGTTTTACTTTTTCACCATCAGCAAGTTTAGGAATAAATTTTCCCCATGGTTTTGTTGTTATTGGTGAAACAAAGTCTTTTGTTGTTCCATTTCTAAATTTTATTTTCCAAGAAATAGTTCCTTTTTCTTCTTCACGCCTTACTCTAACGCTATGACCCATTGGAGCAAAATCTGCATAACCTCTAACGTCAATAGCATGATTTGGGCATGCTTTTACACATGAATAACATTCCCAACAAAAATTAGGTTCTATATTTTTCGCACGTCTAATGTTTTCATCAATGTGCATTATATCAGATGGACAAATATCTACGCAGTGACCACATCCATCACATCTAGTCATATATACAAAAGTTGACATAATTTATTTTCTTTCCTTTTTTGTTACCATATTAATAATGTTTTGGCTCTTCTCTTTTTATTCCTAGGCCAAATTGCTCAGGGGCATCTGCAGGAGGTGGTAAATTGTCTCTAGATCCGTCTGCTTCAGCCAAATTTTTCTGTATTGCTGCTCCAGGCTTATAGAACATGTGAGCAAATTTTGACCAATAAACTCCACCAAATAAAACTAAATTTGAAACTACAAACAATGCAAAAAATAAGAATGACAAACCTACCTGGCCATTAAATTGAGTGTAAGACCAAGCTAGTCCAAAAGTTGAACATGCTAATAATGCTAGAACAAATAAATCAGCTTTAATAATTCTGTACCAAGGGTGCGCTTCAGCAGAAACATCTACTCTTAAAAAAAACCAAAACCAAAATCCACCAACACATGTAAGTATTGCACCTACATGCCATAGCATTGACCACAATGTAGAAGAAGTTTTATCTGCACCTGTATAACAAAACACTAAAATTACTGAAGCAATCCAAAAGATTATAGTCCCATACATACCAAGAACATGCGCTAATCTTCTTTTTCCAAAACCTAATTCCGATGTTGTTCCAATGTCATAAACAGTAGTTTTGGCAATAATTTTTGCCTTCTCAGCAGCTCCAACTTCTCTTGTTGCCTGCAATTTTGCTTTTTTTGCATTGTTAAAGAAGTAAGTTAAATTTTTGTGGTGTATCATCTGAACAATTGTTCCAAAAGCAATTAAAAGAATCATTGCAATTATAAAACCTTGCATAACAACTGTAGGAACTACTTCTGATAATAACGAAAATGGATTTGTTTCAAGCATTTTACCCTTATCTTAAATTATTTTAAATAATTTTAAAGTTTTCTAGTCTAGATAACTCATCATATCAACAAAAACTATTGATAAATTTGTCTTTAATAACAATTAAAAAATATTTACTTTCTTTTGTAATGTTGTTTTTTTGGGATCACAGACCTGACTCCTCCTTGTGGATTCTCAACATCTCCTTCTCTTCTTGGGATTAAGTGAATATGGCAATGCATAATTGATTGACCTGCAGATTTTCCTGCATTTGTTCCAATATTAAAACCTTTAACACTAGAATCTTGTTTTAAAATTTTATCTTTAGTTTTTAAAATTAACTCATTACATGCCTGAATTTCTTCTTTGGTAAGATCAAAATAAGTCTCTACATGTCTTTTAGGAACTATAAGACTATGAAATTCTGAGACAGGATAGCTATCTATCGATGAATAGGCTAGTTGGTTTTCAAACTGAAGCTCTTCATTTCTTGTTTTACAAAATATACAAGGGTTATTTGGATCTTTCATATTTAAAAAAGAGAGTTATATATTTTATTTAACTTCCTGTAGCAATTACTCTTTTTTCTCTTCCATTTAAGTTCGTTTACTTTTGAAACTGATGTTACTCCTTTGCCAGATCCAATAAGAATAATTTCCTCAAATTCACTAATTTCTTTAATAGAAATATCTTTGAAATTAATTTTTATTTTTTCACCAATAAATTTAAGCGTGTTTCCAAAATAACAATTTCTTTTTGGTGAAAAAATCTTTCCATTTTTCACAAAAACTAAATTTGAGGTACCGGTTTCTAAAATCTTATTATTTGAAACCAAGGCAATATCAAATTTAGTTGAATCAATTTTGCTTAATTTTGCTAATATTTTTTTATAATAAAGATTTTTATAATTTGGTTCTACTCGTTTATATTTAAACAATAATAGATTGAAATTACTTTTTGGTTTCAGTCTTTTTCTAATTGAGACTGATATCAGTTTTTTATTTAACGCTATTCGAAATAAATTATCAGGACCTTTGTATAAAGTATTTTTATTAATTAAATCTTTAATAATATTTTTTAAATTTTTTTTTCTTATTCCATATTTTTTTGTAGATTTTATTAAGTTTTCTATATGTGGTTTTAAAAGTATTAACTTAGGAGGTTTTCCAACCATTCGCATTGTGGTGAATACACCTCTAGACCCCCAAAGATCTTTGAATTTAACTTCTTTAAGATTACTAAGCTGATAAGATTTTTTTAATAATAGTGTTGCCATTTTCTGTTAAAAAAGATTCTGGATGAAATTGTAATCCATATATTTTATTTTTATTATCTTCAAGACCCATTGGTATTTTTGTTTTACTACATCTCATTGTTATTTTAATTGAATTCGATTTAAATGGCTCCATTAATTTTAATGAATGATATCTTCCAACTTTAAACTGATGATTGTTTTTAAAGATTTTGCTTTGATTATTTGTTTTTATTTTGGATTGAAAACCATGATAAATTTTTTTTTGTTGTATTATTTTACCTCCTTCATTATGTAAAATCATTTGATAACCAAGACAAATACCAATAATTTTTTTCTTTCCTTTGTATTTTTTATAAATTTTTGAAGTAGTGGGATAATCCTTTGGTGATCCAGGTCCTGGTGATAAAACGATCACATCACTTTTAGACAGCAATTTATCATTTACCTCGTAATAATTCGAGCAAAAAACTTTATCAAATTTTGCAAATTGATGAACAACATTCCAGGTAAAAGAGTCTTGATGATCTATAATGTAAATCATTTAAATAACTCTAATAAAGATTTTGCTTTAATATAATTTTCATTAAATTCTTTCTTGGGTGAACTATCTAATACTACCCCAGATGCTGCGGAGATCTCTGATTGATTTTTATAATTTAATATAGATCTAATTATAATGTTAAACTTCATGTCTTGATTAAATTTAATAAATCCAAAACTTCCTGTAAAAATATTTCTACTTTCTTTTTCTTGTTTGTTTAAAAGTTCCAATGTTCTTATCTTGGGGCAGCCAATTACAGATCCTCCAGGCATCATAGCCTTAATAATATCAATCAATTTTGTATTTTTATTTAATATTCCACCAATTGAAGTAACGTAATGAAAAAGATGCTTGTATTCCTCGACATATTTTTTTTTAAGTATTTTAACACTTCCTGGTTTACAAATTTTGGATAAATCACTTCTTTCCATATCAACTATCATATTGTGTTCTTTGGTTTCCTTCTCATTATTTTTAAAATATTTAAGAGCTATTTTTTTATTAGATAATAATTTTTTCTTAAAAGTTCCGGCGATTGGTTTTGTTGTAATTTTATTTTTTTTCTTATCAATTAATGTTTCGGGAGAACAACTTACTATAGAATAATCCTTGTCTTTGATCATAAATGACTCTGGGGAAGCATTAACGCGCATTAATTTCCAAAAAAAATTAACAGGATTAATTAATGATTTATTCTTATATTTTGTGCAAATTTTAATTTGATAAGTCTCACCTTGTCTTATTTTTTTCGAAAACAATTCAAATATTTTTTTATATTTTGCATAAGAAATATTAATCTTAAAAGGACTTAATATTTGAGTTTTGTTGAATTGGTAGTTGAATTTATGTTTTTTTACATTTGATATAACTTTAATATCTTTTCTTATCTTAATTATGGTCTCAGGTTTATAAAAAATTCCTTTATAAAAATTAATCCTTTTTTTATTTTTTAAATTAATACCAATCAAATTACATAAAATTTCATAACCAAAAAAACCAAGATATAAATCGGTTTCTTTTTGGTATTTTTTTTTCTCTAACGATTTAAGAAAATTATGTATATTTTTTTTTGTTAAAACAATTTTTTTGGAAAAATCAGTGTAAATATTATACCCATCGTCTACTTTATAAATAATTAAAGGTTTATCTGATTGATACAGATCCTCTAAATAAGGGTTAAATTTAAACTTATGCTGGCTGAGTTCTTTCAATTGCTTTCTCTACAATAGGTAAATGTATCAGACCTGCAAATAATGATAATGCGATAGATCCGTACCATGCATAATCAAAATTTCCATTTAATTCATAAAATACACCGCCTAGATATGCTCCTAGGAAAGAACCGATTTGATGGCTTACAAAAACTATTCCGTATAAAAGTCCAACGTATTTTGTGCCAAATATATGGGCAACAATTCCATTTGTTGGAGGCACTGTGGATAGCCACAAAAAACCAAAAGTAACTCCAAAAACTACAGAGTTAAAAATACTTGGTGGTAAGAAAATAAAATAAATTATGGAAACTCCTCTTAAAAGATAAATGGAACTTAAAATTTTTTTCTTACTATACCTTGTTGCTAAATAACCGCTTGTAATAGTACCAGCCATATTAAATACTCCAATCAAAGCTAAAACCATTGCTGGTGTCCAGTCAGGCAAACCTTTGTCGGCCATGTAAGTAGGAATATGTGTTGCTACTAAAGCAATATGCCAACCACAAACAAAAAATCCCAAAGTAAGATAAATAAAACTTTTATTTGCAAATGCCTCTTTTAAAGCTTCTGTTGCTGTTTGATTATTATCTTGATTAACTCCTACAGGAATCCTTGGTGTACTTACAAATAAAGCAACTAGTAATCCAAGTCCTAAAAGAACAGAAAAATATATAAGAGTATTTTCCCATCCTGTTTCAACTAAAGAATATCTTACAAGTAAAGGTGAAACAAAATAACCAAATGATCCAGCACACGTAACAATTCCTGTGGCAATTGTTCTATTAGATGAAGGAAAGTGTTTTGCTACAACTGATACCGGTATTCCTATAGCAGTAGAACCAAGTCCAATTCCTATCAGTACCCCTATAGTTAATGTAAAATAACCTCCAGTATTAAAACCCGAATAAAAAAATAAAATCCCTGCAAGATAAAAAACAAATCCAATAAAAATAGCGACTGCTCCTCCATATTTATCAGTGATTATACCAAACAACGGACTGAATACTCCCCAAAGTAATAACTGCAGTCCCATAACAAAACCAAAATGAGAAATAGAAATATCTAAGTCGGTATTGAAATCAAAATAAAATAAACCAAAAGTCTGTCTTATTCCTAAAGAAATAATTACAACTACAGATGCAGCAATTAATGTAATTAATGCTTTTTTGCTAATAGTAAAACTTTCTCTACTCATTTTATAAATCTTAGTGCCTGTTTAATATCATTAATTATGTCATTAGGGTCTTCAAGTCCAATATGCATCCTTATTATATGTTCATCTCTATTTAAATGTGTAAATTGTCTCTTACCTAGTGCTTGGTGTGTTTGATAAAGTGCTAAGCTTTCAAAACCTCCCCAACTAAATCCGTATCCAAAAAGTTTTAATGAATTTACAAATTTTAATACCGAGTTTTTATTTTTTGATTTTATTTTAAATCCTAATAAACCCGAAGCTCCTGAATAATATTTTTTCCACAATTTATAGTTTTTACTTCCTTTTTTATAAGGGTAAAAAACTTTTATGATTTTTTTCTGTTTTGATAAAAATTTAGAAACTTTTAAAGCATTTTCTTGATGTTTATCTAATCTTACATCTAAAGTTCGAATACCTCTTAGAATTAAATATGCATCATCAGGACCTAATCTTAATCCTGAAACTTTATTTGTTGCTTCAACTAATTTAAAAACTCGTTTACTTATTGCTAAACTACCACCCATTACATCTGAATGACCAGAATAATATTTTGTTGCAGAAACAATTGACATATCAAAACCCAACTTTATTGGTTTCAGAAAATAAGGTGTTCCCCAAGTGTTATCTATGGCTGTATAAATTTTATTTTTTTTTGCCAATGCAACTATTTTAGATAAATCTTGAAATTCAAAAGTGTTGCTTCCAGGATTTTCAACAAAAATAAGCTTTGTTTTTTTTGTAATTTTACTTTTTAGATCATTAAAGTCATTTGGATTATAGAATATTGCTCTGATATTAAATTTTTTAAGGTAAGTTTCTGTTAAAAGTCTTGATGGAGAGTAAACTGAGTCTGTAACAAGTATTTCATCATCTGGTTTAACAACGCTTAACACACCAAGAAATATTGCACCAAAACCAGTAGGGGTTAGATAAACCTTATAACATTCTTCAATTTTTCTTAAAATTTGTTGTAAAGCATATGTTGTGGATGTTCCCTGTCGACCATAATCAAAATTTCCACTTACTGGATCTTTCAAATATTTATTCTGAGTTTTTTTAATATCCTGCATAGATTTAAAAATAATAGTAGAAGCTCTAACCACAGGAGGATTTACTGACTGATTATGAAAATCTTTAGCTGTATGTTTCAGGAAAGTCTTGAAGGAATTACCCATAATAAATTTGATATGTTATTAAGACAATGCTATATCCCATGAAAAACGTCAATAAAATTAAAATAGGACTAAATGAGTTATCCAAAAAAACATAGAGGCCGAAGAAAGCAGGGCTCAAAAAAAAGAAGAGCAAAAAGAAAAAATAAGAAAAAGTAAACTTCTATGCTGCAGATTAACAAGGTGAAGTTTATTAGCATATGGATATTTATAATTCCCTTTTTTGCTGTAAATGTCTGCTTATATATTACAACAAACCTTCACGTACTTATTGAACAACCATACAGACTTTTCAATACTTTTCCTTACATTGATGGAGGAACTTCAATTAGTAGAACTGCAAGATTCTTTCCTAACTATTTAATATTTAAACCAGCAATGTTTTTAACATCTTATTTACTGATTAAATATTGGATTTTAAATAAACAAATTGTCAATTCATTTGAACAAGACCATAAATATATCAAGAAATTTGTTTTTTTTGGAATTGCGTCTGCAATCGCTCTCACAATTCATTCAATATTTTTAGGAATTAAGTTTGAAAATGATCTTTATAAATTATTCAGAAGAGTAATAATGTTATCATTCATTATATTTGAGATTGTTGCTCAGGCTTATTTGGTAGCATCTTTTTATTCATTTAGAAATAAATTAAAAAATTATATAAATGACAAAATATTAACTATAAAAATTTTATTAGTTTCAGTTTTAATAATTGTAGCATTGATAAGTATTCCTATTATTAGCTTACCTGGAAATGATTTTTTAGGTTTTAATCTTAAGTTTTTAAAACATTCACTTGAATGGAATTACTTTTTAGGTGTTATATTGTTTTATTTATTAACTTTCATTTTATGGAAAAAAAAAATATAGAAATTGATCTATATTAATTTATAAGTCTAATATGAAAAAAATTTTCAATTTATTATTAATTTATAATATTATCATAATTACTAATGCTTATGCATATCTTGATCCAGGTACTGGAAGTATAATATTGCAAGCAATATTGGGTGCAATAGCTGCAGGCGTTTCGTATTGTGCTTTTTATTGGAACAAAGTTAAAAATTTTTTTAAAAAAAATAATTCAAAAAAAGAAAAGAATAAATAATTTTTAAAATAGCTTTATAATAAATAAAATCATTTTAAACAAATTAGAATAACTATGGATTTAAAAAAAACTAGTATCTTTTGTTTAATAGCTTTTTTTCCAATATTTGCATTCAAGTCAAATTTACCTTTAGTTGAAATAATACTTTTAATTTCTATTTTTTTAATTCCCATCTTAGCCTTAAATTATTTTTTAATTAAAAAAAAAATACTCAACAACTATACTTTAAATATTTATACTTCTTCATTAATTGTTTTTGGAATAGATAACAGTTTTGGACTTTGGAATGGAGTAATACAGCCTTATAAATCTTTATTAATTCAATTATTTACAGTCATATATTATCCAGCCTTTGGATTTTTCTTAATTTTAATAATAATTTTTTATATTATAATTACTTTTTCTAATGAAAAATTTGTAAATGTAATTTTAATTTTTTTATCTACAATATTTTTGTTTGGTCTAATTGATCAAAGCAAATCTTATAAAAATGTTAAAGATTACAATATTCCAGGTGATAAAAAATATAAAGAAACTGATGTAGTAATAATTCTCGATGAAATGTCTGGGCTAAATAGTTATGAGAGTAAAACCAACAATGGCATAACTTTTGATACTGAGGCTAAAGAATTTTTTAAAAAATATAATTTTGAATACTACAGTGATATAAAGTCGATTTCACGAGGTACTAAAGATTCCGTTTCATCTTTAGTAAATCTTACAACTAAAAAAGTAAGATCGGAGTCCCTTAGAGCTTCTAACAGCTATTTTTATAATCATGAAATGTATAAAAATTTACTTTTTGAAAATTTTAAAAATATAAGCGTTTATCAAAATATACATATTGATTTTTGTGGAGTGAAAAATATTTCTAAATGTAAAACATCTAACCCTTTTAGTGAAAGAAAATATATAGAAGGTTTTAAAAATACTTTTCTTACAAAAATTATTTCACTTTGGAAAATGAATGGATCAATTATCTCTACTTTAACTTGGAGAACATTTAGAGAAATTAGAGTCATTGATAGTATTTTAGATCCAGAAGGGCAAAAAGCATCATTTAATGATCTATTTTTTAATATTGAAAAAGATATTAATTCAAAAAATTATGATTTAATATTTGTTCATACTTTAGTGCCTCATAAACCTTATGGATTTAAAGATAATTGTAATTACGATGGAAAACTAAGTTTAGGAAATACTTTTTTTTCTGATAGCAAAAATATTGATTTTCATAATATAGAAAGGTTATGCGTTTTATTTTTCTTAGATAGCTTTTTACAAAATTTAAAAAAAAATAATAATCTAGAAAATATTAATCTTACATTAACGTCTGATCATGGTGCTAGAATAGTAGATAATGAAGATAGTTATTTATCAGTTATTTATGCATATAGGGATAAATATACTACTTATAAAGAATTCAGTGAAAAAACTACTAGCCAAAAAATTTTTAGTAATAAATACAATTACTTAATCAATTTTTAATCCAGCCACCGCCTAAAACTTTATATCCAAAATTATCTTTATTATAAAATACACATGCTTGACCTGGTGAAATGCCATCTTCAGAATTTGTCAAATATACTCGTGCTTCATTATCATTTTTTAATTCAACTTTAGCCTCAAGTAAGTTCCCTGTTGATCTGACTTTAACAAATAAATCTTTATATAAATCCTTTTTATGAGTTAATAAATTCAAATCTTTTAATAATATTTCTTTTTTTGCTAAATTTTCTTTCGCACCAACTATTATTTCATTATTCTCTGCATTAATTTTAAGAACATATAAAGGTTCTTTATCAGAAACCTTAATTCCTTTTCTTTGGCCAATTGTAAAATTAATTATTCCATCATGAACACCTATCACTTTGCCCTCAATATTCTTAATGTTTCCTTTTTGAAATGAGTCAGGTCTAAATCTTCTAATTACAGAAGCATAATCACCATTAGGTACAAAACATATATCCTGACTATCAGGTTTGTCGGCAACATTTAAATCAAGATTTTTTGCAATTTCTCGAGTTTTATCTTTCAGCATACTTCCCAAAGGAAATCTTAAGAAATTTAATTGTTCTCTAGTTGTGTTAAATAAAAAATAACTTTGATCTCTATTTTCATCAACGGCTCTATACATATTGTTTGTATTATTTGTTGTAATATTTTTTACATAGTGACCAGTAACCAACGCATCAGCATTTAGGTCTTTTGATACATCAAATAAATCTTTAAACTTAACAGTCTGATTGCATTGAACACATGGTATTGGAGTTTCACCATTTAAATAACTTTCAACAAAATTATCTATCACTCCTTGTTTGAATTTATCTTGATAATATAAAATTTTATGATCAATATCTAATTTATGTGCTACGCGTTTCGCATCCATAATATCTTGACCTGAGCAACACTGCTTTGATGTTGCAACTTCTTTGCCATCATCATAAAGCTTTAAGGTAATTCCTATAACTTTGTAACCTTCATTTTTCATGATCCCAGCAACAGTTGAAGAATCTACACCTCCAGACATTGCAACAACTACAGTTGTGTCTGAAGGTTTTTTATCTAAACCGATAGAATTTAAATCTTTATTCATTAGCTGGTATTTATACTTATTTACAATATAAGTTAAACTAAATGATTTTAGATTATGAACCAGGTGACAAAGTCACTAATCCTCAAAAAAAAGAATGGGGAATTGGACAAGTGCAATCTATAATTAACGATAAAGTGACAGTTAATTTTGAAAATGCTGGAAAAAAAGTAATTAACGCAAAAAACGTCGAATTAAAAAAACTGGGAAAATGAAGTTAAACTTAAAAGAGATTGTTGAAAATTTAATTGATAATTTTTTAGAGGCTGGAGATTTAGCGATACAATTAAGAGAAAAGGGTTTAGTAAAAAAAATAAAATCAGACAATACACCAGTAAGTAATGGCGATTTGGAAGTAAATAAATTTATATCAAAGAAAATTTCTGAGCTTACTCCTAATTTACCAATTATTTCAGAGGAAACCCCCGAAAATAAAGACAACCAAAATTTGAAAGATTTTTGGCTTATTGATCCTATTGATGGAACTTATGATTATATTAATAATCTAGAAGAATTCACCATTAATGCTGGTTTAATTATCAACAACAAGCCTGTTGCAGGATTAATCAATGCTCCTGCAAAAAAAAGAATGTTTTATTCATATGAAAAAAATAATGCTTATGAGCTTAGCAACAATAAAAAAATAAACTTAAGCAATATACCTACTAAGAAAACAGAAAATTTAAAATTTATTTCATACTCAACTAAAATAAAACCTGAAATTCAAAAAATTTATGATGATTTGGGAGTTAAAGAAAATATCAGAATGAAAAGTTCTTTAAAATTCTGTGTCGTTGCTACTGGTGAATACGATGGTTATGTTGCTGAACCCAGGGCATATGAATGGGATATAGCAGCTGGTCATGCAATTTTAGAACACTCGGGTGGAACTGTAACTGATTTTGAAGGAAATGAAATTTTGTATGGTAAAAAAGATTTACAAAATCCAAGTATAATTTTAAAAAATAAAAATATTCTATAATGGATGAACAATTAAGAATAATACTAATAATTATTGTTTCTGTTTCAATTTTTGGGTTATTGGTGTTCGTTTTCGTAAAAAATTACGTAAGAAACAAAATAAATCATCTTGTTAAAGAAGAAGAAGAAAAAAAGTTAAAGTAGATTTATTATTTTTAGATATTCATCTTTTTTTATATCCATTACTTTTTTTGATGTCTCAAAATCAAATCCATTTCTTGCAAGTAAAGATATATCTTTTTTATAAAACAAAGTTCTATTATCCTCTGCTCTAGCTGGTCCAATTCTTTTCTTTTTACATAATTTTATTGCTGAAAAAAAATCTTGATCAGAATTATCTTCCTTTATTTTATCTACTGTATCTTTGATAAATGTTTCATTAATTCCTTTTCCAATTAAATAATTTCTAATCTTATTAATTGAGTTTCCTCTTTGAATCATGCTTTTAGCTTTACTTTCAGAGTAAAATTGATCATTTATAAATCTGTTTTTTTCTAGATCAGACAAAACAATATCAATCAATTTATTTACATCTTTTTTTCTTACATCAGATGCTGATAGTTTCATGTATTTTTTTAACAAATAAGTTTTGAGTTGTTGCTTTGAAGGGGCGTACTTTTCTACGTAAGCAAAGGCAAAATTGCGCATCTCATCAACAGTTACTTGGAGCGTTTTTTTTCTATTTCTTATAGGAATCATTGTTAGATTTAATATAATATATTTAGATGATTGAACAAATTTATACTTATTTTACAATTGAGACACTTTACATGTGGGTTAACCTTGGCGTTCTACCATTTTGGTTTATCTTAATAATTTTTCCGCAATCACATTTAAGTAGAATTTTTGTTACATCAATTTTTCCTTTTTTCATATTAAGCGGGGTTTATATCTTTATTTTATATAAATCATATTTAACTGGCTATGATTTTGATGGAAACTTCACTCTTTATCTCGGTTTAAACGAGCTATCTAGATTATTTGAAGATCATTTGTATATAATGATTTTTTGGACTCATTTTGTTGCAATAAACTTATTTATTGGTGGTTGGATTGTTAAAGATTCTCAAAAATTTTTTATTAATAAAGTTTTATTAGGAATACCATTAATTATTACTTATTTAATTGGTCCAATAGGTTTGTTCTTATATTGGGTAATCAGAATTTTTTACGCAAAAAGAATTAATTTATATGAGTAATCATATAGATTTCTATTTCGACATCATTAGTCCATACGCATATATTGCACACAAAAAAATTCTTAAACATAAAAACATCATCTTTAATTACAAACCAATTTACTTAGGAGGTCTTCATAAATTAGCTGGAATTGATTCACCTGCGTTTAATAAATACAAATTGAGAAATAATATAAATGATTGCAACTTAGTGTCTGAAAAAAATAATATTAAATTTAAATGGAATTCTAATTTTCCAATAAATTCTTTAAATATTATGAGAGGATATATTAGTGTTAGTAAGGACAAGCAAAACGATTACTTAAATTGTTTTTTTGATGCATATTGGAAAGATAATCATGACTTATCAAATGTTGAAAATATATCTAAATTAATAAGTGATTTAAAAATTGATAGTGAAGATTTTTTTCAATCTATTAAAAAACAATCTATTAAAGATCAATTAATTAAATTAACTACTGATGCTTTTCAAAAAGAAGTTTTTGGAACCCCGACATTTATAGTTAATAATAAAATTTTTTGGGGACAAGATAGACTTGAATATGCTTTAGAAGAATATAGTGCTAATTAAATTATTTTAAATTTGCTGCTAGCTATAGAGCCAAATCCGCCATCTATATGTGATACTTTTTGATAACCCATATCTTTTAATGATTTTACGGCTAAAGCTGATCTTACCCCCCCTGCACAGAATAAAACAAATTCTTTATTTTGGTCTATTTGTCCGTTTTGAAATATTTGGCTATTAGGATCTAAATATACTTCAAGCATTCCTCTTGGGATATGACTTGCTCCCTCAACGGTTCCTGTATTTTCAAGTTCGTTACTTTCTCTTATGTCGATTAGATTACAATTTTTGTCTGAGACCATTTGAAAAGCTTCATCTGCATTAATTGTTTTAATTTCTTTTAAAGTTTCACTAACTAGAGTTTGTAATGATTTAATGACCATAATATTATAAAACGTATAACATATTATGAAAAAATTCTTTATCAAAATATGCAAATTATTAGGTTACGAAATTTTAGATCAAAATAAGTTTTCATCCCCAACATTAGAAAAGGAATTAAATGAAGAACTATCGATTTTAAATGAAAAATCTATAGTTTTACCTTTAGGTGAAGTCAAAATAACAAAAAAAATTAATTCAATACTAATTATTCTAAGAATGAACACAGATATTGAGATTTGGGATCAAAATAAAAAAAGGTTATTTGAGTATCCAAAGATTGAATATACTAAAAGATCTTTAAATTCACTAATTAGATCAATTAATTTTTTAAAAAATAAACATTCAGCCATAAATGTTAAAACAATAATTGTTGATGATAATTCAAGTATTGAAAAAATTAATATAATTAAAAAAGTAATTGATGGAAATAATATAGAGATAATTAATTTAGATTACACAAAATATAAAAATAAAATATCAAAACAAAAAAATAAAGAAACTTTTGCAAATCTTGCAAGCTTGCTCCAAAGTTTTGAAATTGGAAAAGATTCTGGTGAAGATTTAATTTACTTTATAGAGGATGATTATTTACATTTTGAACCAATGTTGGAGGAAATGGTGGCTTCTTATGAAAGAATTGCATCACAACTAGATAAGGATATTTTTATGTGTCCATCTGATTATCCTTATCTTTACATGAGTAATACAAAAACAAATGTTTTAATTGGAAACAAACGTCATTGGAGAACTGTAGATAAAACATTATGTACCTTCATGACAACCAAAAACCTATTAGATAAATATTGGAATAACTTTTATGAGAATTGTCTAGACAGACACGATCCATTTGAAAAATATTTAAATGAGATATACTCAAAAGAAATTTGTATTTCTCCTCTAAAAAGTTTATCGCTGCATCTAACAAATATTAATTCAAGTTACGGTTTATCACCATTAATTGATTACAAAAAACTTTGGAAGGAAAACGAAATAAATGATTAAAGAAAATACAAAAGCACCTATTTTTAAATTACCATCTACAAATAAAAAAGATTACTCTTTAAATGACTCATTAGGGAATTATGTAATTATTTATTTTTACCCTAAAGATGATACTCCAGGGTGTACAATTGAAACTAATGATTTTAATAAGCTGCTTCCAAAATTTAAAAAATTGAATTGTGAAATTTTGGGGATTTCTAAAGATAATTTAAAAAGTCATGACAAATTCAGAGATAAATACAAAATCAAATTTGATCTATTGGCTGATGAAGAAATAAAAGTTTTAAAAAAATATAAAGTTTGGGCTAAAAAAAAATTTATGGGACGAGAGTTTATGGGAATAGTTAGAACTACTTTTTTAATCGATAAAAAAGGTAAAATAATAAAAATTTGGAATAATGTTAAAGTTAAAGACCACGCAAAAGAAGTGTTAGAAACTCTGCAAAATATTATAAAAAAATAAAAAGGCCCCTTATTTATAAGGAGCCTTAATATATAATAGAGAGATATTTTAGTCTCTTATTGCATAAGCTTTAACTCCCACTTCAGCAACGTCAGTACCAAGTTTTTCAGCTTGAGCACTAATTCTAAGACCTATAGTTTGTTTAAGAACTCTAAAAGTAATGTAAGAAAGTATGAAGCTAAACAAACATACTGCAATTACACCCGTTAGCTGAGTTCCAAAATTTGCATCTGAGTTACTTATTGGAACAACTAAAGTCCCAAATATTCCTGCAAACATGTGTACAGGAATTGCACCTACCACATCATCAATCTTTTTACTTTCTAAAAATTTTGTACCAAAATACATAATTAATGATCCAATAGCTCCGATTACAATTGCTAATACGGGACTTGGGGTTAAAGGTTCAGCTGTAATTGCAACTAATCCTGCTAGTGCACCGTTTAACATCATAACGATATCAGTTTTTCCACCAAGTAATCTTGTAATAACAGCGGCAGCAACTGTTCCAGCAGCACCTGCTAAATGAGTGTTAACTGCAATTTTACTAATTGCATTAACGTCATCAAAAGTTCCCATGGCTAACTGACTGAAACCATTAAAACCAAACCAACCAAACCAAAGTAAAAATGTTCCAAGTGTTACTAGTGGAATTGAGGATGCAGCAAATGGTACTAAAGATTTAGTTTCACCTGATTTAGAAAATCTTCCTTCTCTAGCACCTAATACAATAACTCCTGCTAGAGCAGCGGCTCCACCACAAGCATGAACTAAAGTTGAACCAGCAAAATCAGAAAAGCCTGAAGTTGCTAGCCAACCTCCTCCCCACTGCCAACCCATTGAAATTGGGTAAATTACACCAGCCATTATCGCTGAAAAAATAAAGAAAGGCCAAATTTTAATTCTTTCAGCTACAGCTCCTGAAACTATAGAAGCAGTTGCACAAACAAACATTGTTTGAAAGAACCAATCTGAATAATCGGAATAACCATTAGCTAGTTCAGAAGAATCACTCCACATAGAAAATGATCCAATAAAGCCACCTTCCGGCATACCGTAAGCTAAATTATAGCCACATAGAAAAAAAATTAATGAACAAATTGCAAATTTACCAATATTTTTGGCTGCAATTGTTGAAACACTTTTTGTAGTCACCAATCCACTTTCAAGCATACAGAAACCTGCGGCCATAAAAGCAACTAATACACCACCTAGATAAAATCCAAGTGAGTTAAAAATATATTGTCCTTCAGCTGACATTGTTGTTTCTGCTGAAGCAAAGTTAGATAAGCTTAATAAAGAAATTAAACTTATAATAAAAGTTTTTAGAAAATGATTCATTATCTCTCCTTGTTAAGAGAGATTTTTTATAAAAATTTTTGAAATAAAGAATTGCTCATAGGACAAAAGAGTTATGCTATTTAAGCATTTGTAAAATAAAAAGGCCCCATTTCTGGGGCCTTTAGTTAACTAACTAGAGAGAGAGATTTTAGTTAATTTTGTTTTACAGAGGCCCTTCAATGAGATAACGACATGGAGATCGAAGAGCCTCTATATTGCATTGCATGCAATTAGTCACGTATTGCGTATGCTATTACTCCTGTTTCTGTAACGTCAGTACCTTTGGTTTCAGCTTCTTTACTTAATCTAATTCCAAACGTAGCTTTCATTATTGACCAGATTACATAGGACACAGCAAACACAAAAATGTTAATTGAAAGTACACCAACTAATTGTGCACTAAACGATGCATCAGCGTTTGTTAATGGTACTGCCAGAGTTCCCCAAATTCCAGCAAACATGTGAGCTGGGATTGCGCCTACAACATCGTCAAGTTTGAAACTGAATAATAATTTTGTTCCAAATACTACGATCAATCCACCTACAGCTCCAATGAAAATTGCTGCTAAAGGTGATGGCGCTAATGGTTCAGCTGTAACAGCTACAAGACCACCAATTGCTCCGTTTAACATTTGAATTACATCTGTTTTACCAAACATTAATCTTGTAATTATTGCAGCAGCCATAACACCACCACAAGCAGCAAGATTAGTATTGATAAATATACTTGATACAGCAACTGCATCATCAAATGTTCCAATAGCTAGTTGAGATCCACCATTGAATCCAAACCAACCTAACCATAATATAAATACTCCAACAGTTACTAATGGAATTGAAGAAGCAGCAAAAGGTTTAATTGCTTTTGCCTCACCTTTGCTATCAAATCTTCCATATCTAGCACCTAACAACATGATACCTGCTAGAGCAGCTGCACCACCTGTTGAGTGTACTAATGTCGAACCAGCAAAATCAGAGAAGCCTAGTTCAGCTAACCAGCCTCCGCCCCATTGCCAACCCATAACAATTGGATAAATTACTCCAGCCAAAATAGCTGCAAATAAGAAAAATGGCCATAGCTTAATTCTTTCAGCCATAGCACCTGAACAAATTGAAACTGTTGTTGCGCAGAATACCATTTGGAAGAACCAGTCTGATCCATCAGCATAACCTGTGTCAACTGCACTTGCATCTGACCAAGGTGTAAATGTTCCGATGTATCCTCCTTCAGGAATTCCATAAGCTAAATTATAACCAAAAAGCCAAAACATAATTCCAGCAATTGAATATAGACCTATGTTTTTAGCACAAATTACTGATACACTTTTTGAAGTTACCATACCAGATTCTAGCATCGCAAAACCTGCTGCCATGAACATGACAAGGAAACCACAAATTAAAAATAGAAGCGAATTAAATATCGCTTGAACTTCTCCAGAGACTGTTGTCTCTGCCATACCCGCACTACTCATATTTAATAAAAATATTAAACTTAGAAGCGGTGTTGATATTTTTTTTATTATTTTAGTCATTAGTCCTCCACTTGTTTAAATGGAGTGTTATAATTTTATTAATTTTTAAAACTAACGTTGATTAGGAAAATGGGGTATGCAGTTTTTGCATATAGTAACAGCCCTGAACGTATTTTTGAAACGTTAGGGCTGTTAAAAAAAAATATTATCTGTTGAATACTTCTTTTAAAGCTTTAGCTGGTAAGAATTTTACCTTTTGAGAAGCAGCAATTTGAATCTGCTCACCCGTTCTTGGGTTTCTTCCAACTCTTGCTTTTCTTTTAGCAACTTTGTACGTACCAAATCCAGCAATCTTAACTGAATCATCACCTTTTAGAGCCTCTAAAATAGTGTTGGTAATTGTATCAAAAGTTCGCTCAGCGTCTGCTTTGCTCAAATTTAATGAGCCAGAAAGCTTAGCAATTAGTTGTTTTTTGTTCATTTTAGCTCCGGTTTTGTTGGTTAATATTTATATTTGTCATATACGTTGATAAATCAAGCTTTTTTTTAGTGTTAAGCTTTTAAAAACACACAATATCTTGTAAAAACTTAAATAAACGTTGAATTTATTAACTTTTTTAAACGTTTTAGAATGTGAATTATCTAAATAATCCTAGGTCTTTTAGATCATTAAATGTAGTGAAAAACATCAATGATAGCAACAAAAACAAACCGATTCGAAAAAACCCTTCTTGGGTTTTTTGAGATAATGGTCTGCCTAAAACTTTCTCAAAAGCATAAAACATTAAATGCCCTCCATCCAACATTGGTATTGGAAATAGATTAATAAGTCCCAAACTTATTGAAATATAAGCCATCATACTAATAAATGCCAACACACCGAACGTAGCAACTTGTCCGGAAATTTTAGCGATTCTAATTGGACCTCCCAATTGTGAAGTGTCTGCTTTACCTAAAATCATTCCTCCGATGTATTTTAGCGAGGAAACACTTACAAAATAAACTTCATAACCTGCATGATATAAAGCCTGAGCAGGTCCTAATTTAACATGGTTAACTTTATTATTATAGGCACCAAGCTTAATACCAACCATTCTTTTATTAATTTTGTTTCCTAATCCATCATCACCTTCAACTATATCAGGTTTTACTTTTAGAATTAATTCATCGTAAGAACGCTTAACTTTAAAGTCTATAAAATCACCAGTAGACATGGTGATAAACTTAGAAACTTCCATAATACTTTTAACTTCATTACCATCTATTTCTAGAATTATATCCTCAGCTTTTAGCCCTCCTACCATTGCAGGACTATCTTTTTGAACTTCATTTATAACTGCAGGAGTAAAATCTTTACCTATAAAAGTATAAATTGAAAAAAATATTACTAAAGCCAGTAAAAAATTAGCAAAAGGTCCACCAAATACAATTAAAACTCTCTGGTATAAAGGTTTTAAAATAAATAATTTTTCCCTCTCCTCTTCATTGTATTTTTCTAAAATTTCTTGATGGTCTGCTTGTGAATAAACATTTCTATCTCCAAAAAATTTTACATATCCACCCAAAGGAATTGCACAAATTTTCCATCTTGTTCCTGATTTATCGTTCCAACCAAATAATTCTTTTCCAAACCCAATTGAAAAATCTGTTACACCTACACCATATTTTCTTGCAAAATAATAATGTCCATATTCATGAATAAATACAACAATAAGAATTAAAATTAAAAAAGGTATTATATAACTAAGCATAATTTAAATTTTAAATGAATATTATATCATCCACAACCCTGTATTTGTTAATAATACTGATGCTTTTTGTCCTAATTTTCGGCTTGATTATTAATTAATTTTTTCTCAAATTTTTTTATTTTTTGTTTAAATTTATCTGTAGCAATTATTTGGTATATACTTTTATAAAAAATCAATTTCAAATAATAAATGTGTGGTAAAAAATAGTTTTTAAATAAAATTGCTGTCTTTGAAAAGAAATTATTATTAACTGAAATAATCTCATATCTTCCAATCATTTCAAATATTAAATTTTTTATTTTTAAGAAATTTGGATCATTTTTTAATTTAAGAAAATCAAATATTTTGTAAACCGAATAAGCATCATCCCAATGAAAAACATTTTTTGCAAACTTATCTCCAAGTCCTATAATCAATTCTGGATTTTTTTTAACAATGTTAAATTCTTTATATTTAGTTCTTTTATTATCTACTGCAAATTGAAAATCTATCAAAACAGGGGTTCCATCATTTTTGATAAGTAAATTTTGTGGCCGTATATCTCTATGAACAATTTTTGATTTATGAAGTATTTGAAGTATTTTAAAGATACCTTTATAAATATTTTCTTTAAATTGATTTGATTTAGATTCAAATTCATTAGAATTAACTAGATGATCTAATCTTTGACCTTCAATTTCTTCCATTATAATGAGGTTAATATCTTCTAGAGATTTATGATAATATAATTTAGGAAAATATTTATCGTCAATATTGCTAAGCTCTTTAATAACCTTATATTCTCTATTAGATGACTCATCTAACCCTCTTGATTTTATAAACAATTTCTTTTTGTCATCTGATTCTGCTTTAAAATAAATGTATCCTGAAAAATTCTTCCATTCTCTTACTTTAAATGGTTCAATATTTTTTAAATTAGTTCTTGAAAAATTTTCTATTTCTATTTTATAATTTAATACTTTTTCATCAAAAAAATATGATCTGTCTTTAGGCTTTGTTATTTTGTAATTGTTTACAGATAAAAATTTTTCTAAAAGTACAAGGTAATTGTCGAAATTACATCTGTTTGAATCGTAAAAAGATAATCTTTTATATATATTTTGTATTTTATCAGGATAATCAGTTTCAATATATGTTTTGTGAACCAAAATATGATAAATTAAACTAAAAAAATAATCTTCATCATCAGGTACATAAAAACTATTTTTTACAAGTATTCTTTTTTTTAAGATATTATTTTGCCATTTTTGATCATATGAACCATCTCCAACATGTTCAAAATCAACTAAAACATCTTTTCCTTCAACATTTATCTTATATCGCTTTTTATATAATCTGTGCGCATTCGTAATGTATACAGCTTGATCTAAATCTTTTACAAGAAAATCAATATCGCCATGTTCTTTAGAAAATCTATTTTCTGGTAAATACTCAAAATTTCTCATAACAACATAATCAAGAGAACTGTTCATTACATAAAATAATTGTTCTAAACTTTCCCAACCATTAACTCCAATTATGTTGTTGGGAATATTCTTAATAATATTTTCATTTTCTTTATTTTTATCTAACTTATTTTTTAATGATATTTCATAATCATTGTAATTGATGCCTAGTAGTAAAGTTAAATCATGATTAGTTTCTATTGGTGAATTAGTAGAATGAATCTTGTGTCCTCCTCCTGTCAAGTCACGAAATTTTTCCTTACATGCAAAGATATTTGTATTT
>CACKZG010000010.1 GCA_902604545.1 uncultured Pelagibacteraceae bacterium | reverse complement strand
GATGAATGCTGTAATTGATGCCTTAGGTGGACAAGAGGTTACTATGCCAGCTACAGCTGAAAAAGTGTGGAAGGCTTGTAAAAATCTAAACAAATCTAACGCAAAAGCAGCATAGGAGGTTTATGAAAGATTTTAATTATCATTCAGCAAAAGATAGTAAAGAGGCATCTAAACTTGCTTCATCTAGTTCTGCTTTTCTAGCAGGAGGAATGACTACTATTCCTTCAATGAAATTAGGATTGGCTACTTACAAAGATTTAATTGATATAAAAAATATTAAAAAATTAAGTGGTATAAAAGTAAGTGGTAAATCAGTTACAATAGGAGCTGCAACTAAACATGTTGAAGTTTCAAATTCTAAAGATGTTAAAAAAGCAATTCCATCATTGTCTAGTTTGGCTGAAGGAATTGGTGATCCACAAGTAAGAAATAGAGGAACGATAGGTGGTTCAATTGCAAATAACGATCCATCAGCTGATTATCCATCTGCATGTATAGCTTTAAACGCAACAATACATACGAACGAAAGAAAAATTGAAGCGGCAAAGTTTTTTAAAGGAATGTTTGAGACAGCTTTAAAAAAGGGTGAGTTAATTGAAGCTATAGAATTTCAAATACCAGAAAAATCTAGCTATCAAAAACATCCTAATCCTGCATCTAGATATGCAATCGTTGGAGTATATGTGGCTAAACATAAAGGAGATGTAAACGTTGCAGTTACTGGTGCAAAATCATGTGTTTATAATGATAAAGAAATGTCGAAAGCTCTATCGGGTAATTTTTCCTCTTCTTCAATAGATGGAATGGATCTAGATAGTTCAGAAATGAACACTGATATGCATGCTTCTGCAGAATTTAGAGCTAGTTTAGTTGTCACTCAGGCTAAAAAAGCCGTTGATGCTTGTTAGGTAGAAACTATATTTTATCAGATGAAAAATTCATTTGATGAGAAAATATTAGACGAAGCTCAAGATTGGATCAACGCTAATCAAAAAGTAGTTTTAGCAACAGTAATTCAAACCTGGGGATCATCACCTAGACAAGTTGGTAGCAGAATGATTGTGAACGAAAAAGGAGATTTTTCAGGATCAGTTTCTGGAGGATGTGTTGAGTCTGCAGTTGTAAGCGAATGTCTATCATTAATTAAAGACAACAAGCCTTGTAAAAAAATAGAGTTTAAAGTTTCGAATGAGAGCGCGTGGGAAGTGGGTCTAGCATGTGGCGGAGAGATAGCGGTATATATTGAGCAGATACACTAATGAAAATTAAAACACTTGAAGAAATATTAAAAAAAAAATCATCAAAAACTGAGTTTGCAATTCTTACAAATTTAGAAAATGGTGATAGTGAAATTTATTTACCTGGCACTTCTCCAAAAGGAGAATTTTCAAAATATGCTGATGAAATAGAAAATTTTTTTAAATCAAAAAAAAACGGCGTTATAGAAAATTCAGAGATATTTGTTGAAACTTATATAAAACCAATAAAAGTAATTATTGTTGGAGCTGTGCATATTGCACAATATTTAGTTGATTTTGCAAAAAGTTTAAATTTTGAAATTAGTATCATAGATCCAAGAGGATATTTTGCATCTGAGCAAAGATTTCCTGAAATTAAAGTTATTAACAAATGGCCAAAAGAAGCTTTTGAAGAAATTGAAACAAATTCAAGTACAGCCTTAATAGCTTTAACACATGATCCAAAAATAGATGATCCTGCTTTGCAATACGCATTAAAAAATAAATTTTATTATATTGGAGCACTTGGCAGTAAAAAAACTCACGAAAATAGATGTCAAAGATTAGCCGAAGCTGGATTTAATAATGATGAAATTAATTCAATTCACGGACCAATTGGTATTAAGCTCGGTGGTAAATCTGCTCCAGAAATTGCTTTATCTATTATAGCCCAATTAGTATTACAAACTTATAAAAAGTGATTAAAGTTATATTACTTGCTGCTGGCCTATCTCAAAGAATGAAATCAGAAAATAAACTTATTAAGTTATATAAAAAAAAACCTCTAATTAATTATTCACTAAATGTATTAAAAAAAAGTAAAGCAAATAAAATTATTATAGTTCTTGGTCATCAATTTAAAGAAGTAAAAAAAATTATAAAAAAAAATAAAAAGATTATTTTTACCTACAATAAAAATTACAAACGAGGAATGGCCTCTTCTATAAAAGTGGGATTAAAAAAAGTATCTAAAAACGACGATGGCTTTATTGTAGCTCAGTCAGATATGCCATTTGTTAAACTATCAGATATAAATAAAATTTGCAGATCTATAAAAACTAAAAAATTTTTAGTCCACGCATTAAATTATAAAAATAGACTAGGTAATCCCATTGGTTTTGATATTTCTTTGATAAAAAAATTTAAAAATATTAAAGGTCAGTTTGGAGCAAAATTTATGGTTAAAAGGCTTAAAAATAGTACAAATTTTATTAATACAAGCAGCCTTAAATCCTTTAAAGATTTTGATAAAGTTTCAGATTTTAGAAACTGATTTAGTAATTTTAATCCTAAAAAGTAAAAGAATAATTAAAAGTATTAAAAATATTAGTGGTTTAAAAAATATTGTTTTTGATAGCCAAATATAATGAAGTACACCAAAAATCCCAATTATATAAATTAATCTATGAATTTTTTTCCAATTTTGTTTTAACAGTCTCACCATTCTCTTAGATGAGGTTATAGCAAGTGGAATTAATAATAGCCAAGCTGAAAATCCTATAAAGATAAACTTCTTCTTTAGAACATCATTTATTAGCGGCTCAAAATCAAATCTGTAATCAAGACCAACATAACTTAACATATGAATAGATGCATAAAAAAACGTGAACAAACCAAGCATTCTTCTAAACTTGATCCATTCTACTGACTTTGTGATTTTCTTAAGCGGTGTCATTGAAAGAGTTAAAAGAATAAAAATCAAAGTCCATTCTCCAAAGTGATTTATGATTCTATCAACAGGCTCCGGACCTAGTTGATTAAAAATTATTTGATAAGAAATTACATAAAGTGGCCAAAGAGAGAGAAAAAAAACTAGAGTTTTATAATATCTTCTCAATTTAATTTAGTAATTTTTTTTTAGATCCATACCGCTATAAAGACTTGCAACTTCATCTCCATAACCATTAAACATTAAGGTCTTTACTCTAGGTGCCCAAACACCTTCGCCTATTATTCTTTCAGTTGCTTGAGACCATCTTGGGTGATCAACATTGGGATTAACATTTGAGTAAAATCCATATTCTCTAGGCGAAGCCCACATCCATGATGAGGTAGGCATGTTTTCGACAAATTTAATTTTAACAATAGCTTTTGCACTTTTAAAGCCATACTTCCAAGGAATAAAAATTCTTAGTGGTGCTCCGTTTTGATTAGGTAGTTTCTTGCCATATAAACCTGTCACTACTGTTGTCAAAGGATGCATGGCTTCATCAATTCTTAAACCTTCATTGTAAGGCCAGTTTAAAACAGGGTATCTTTGACCTTTCATTTGTGCAGGGTCATACACACTTTCAAATTCAACAAATTTTGCTTTATTAGTTGGATTTACTTTTGATAGTAATTTACTTAAAGAAAAACCCATCCATGGAATAACCATAGACCAACCCTCAACACATCTTAATCGATATATTCTTTCCTCAGAAATAAACATTTCTGAGATTTCTTCCATAGATAATTTTATTGGTTTTTCAACTTCACCCTCAATAGTTATATCCCAAGGAGTTGTTTTAAATATTTGAGAATTTCTATACGGATCACTCTTTGATGTTCCAAACTCATAATAATTATTATAAGTCGTTATGTCTTTATAACTTGTTAATTTATCTCTCTCACTTGCTAAAGATTTATTTACAAAGGGTATAGCGGACATTGCTAATGTGCTTGCACTAAAACCTATAGATTTAATGAAAGATCTTCTTTTTTTATAAATATTCTCTGGTGTAATTTCTGAATTTTTAAATTTTATCATTTTAATTATTTAGAGATATTCCTTTTAACCACTCACTGTCCTCATTTTCATAATGCTCTTTTTTCCAAATAGGAGATCTTTTTTTAATTTCTTCAATTATATATCTAGATAATACAAAAGCTTGATCCCTATGTTTGCAAGCTACACCAATAATGATGCTTTTTTCTTTTAAACCTACATATCCTTTAACATGCTCAATAAATACTGCTTTTTCTCTAATATTTAGCTTGTTATCGGCTTCTTCATAAATTTCTTCAAAACTTTTTATAACCATACTTTCTTTGGCATCATAGGTAATACCAATAACTGTTTTATTTTCATTTAAATCTCTTACAGTCCCAACAAAATATATTACAGCGCCAAATTTCGATTGATTTAAAAAATTTTCTGCTTTTGAAATTTCTATCTTCTCTTTTTTTGAAGCATCAATAATTTTAGTATGTAGCATTAACCGCCTCCTATAGGAGGTATAATGCTAAAGTTTTGTTTTTTAACTATTTTATAATTGTCTGAGACAATTTTATCATCAGACGAACAAAAAGCTGATGATTTAATAATTTTTTTAAAAGTTTCATTTCCTTTAAATTTTATATCAATAAACTCTATCATGTGGTTTCTAAGATCTTTTATTGAGGAATTTTCAATTAATTCAAAGTCTAAATGGGATTTAGTACTAAATTCTCTAGCTGCGCCAAATAGTTCAACTGATATTTTCATTAAAAAATATTTTTTAAAAAATCTGGGAGACCATCAGGGTTTTTCCATAATCCACTTTTTCCACCTTCTTTAATTAATAATTTTACGTTATCAATTTTAAGATGTGGATTTACTATTTTGCTTAAATCATAAATTGTGATTAAGGCAGAGTTAACACCCATTATAGCTTCCATTTCAACTCCTGTTTTTGCAACTGCAGAAACGACACAAAACACTTCTAATGAACTGTCTAATTCATTCATAATTATTTTAGTAGCCGTATGGTCAATTGGAAGTGGGTGACAAAGAGGAATAAGTTCACTTGTTTTTTTTACACCCAACACTGCTGATACCTCGGCTAAAGTAATAGGATCTCCTTTAGGCATCTTCTTGTTTTTAATTAGATCAAAAACCTCTTTTCCAACATAAATTTTACCTGACGCAAGTGCTCTTCTAAAAGTTTCTTTTTTTGAAGAAACATCAACCATATTAAAAGAGTTTTTTTGAAATATTTCTTTCGCCCAATCTTTAAGTTCTTCTTGATTTATAATTTTTAATTTTGACATTAGCCACCCGTGGTAGATAAATTTTTAGTTAAACCAGTTTCACCAAGTTCTAAATAATGTGATTCTTTTTTAAATTTCATTTGACCCATTATAAGATCTTGTAATTCTTCAATTTGATCATCTTTTTGTAATAAATGTCTTATACTTATTCCAGTATTTCCAAATAGGCATAATCTAAGATCTCCTCTTGATGTAATTCTTAATCTATTACAACTTCTACAAAAATCTTTAGAGTAAGGTGCTATAATTCCAAATTTCCCTTTATATTCTGGATTGATATAATTTAGTGACGGCCCAGCATCTTTACCTAAGGTTTGATAAATCCAATTATTTTTATTTAAGTATTCTTTGAAAATTTTTGAAGATACATGATATTTTTTAAAATAATCTAGGTTATCACCTGTTTGCATTAGTTCTATGTATCTAAAATCCACTTTGTTCTTTTTTATAAATTCTCCCCAAGACTCAAAATCTTTTTCTGATGCATTTATTCCATTTAAAAGAACTGCATTAATTTTAATATTTTCAAAATTTAAATCTTGTAGGATGTTAATTCCTTTTAAAATCTCTAGTAATCGATCATGACCTGTAACATTTTTGAATGTATTTCTATCTAGACTATCAATACTAATATTAATACCGTTTAAGCCACTATCTACTAACATCTTTGCTTTTTCATCTAAATGATAACCGTTTGTGGTAATTACAACTTTTTTTATTCCAGCTTCATTTTTTAAGATCTTGATTATATCAAAAAAATCTTTTCTTACCGTTGGTTCACCTCCAGTAAGTCTAATTTTGCATACACCCAATTTTGAAAAAACTTTTGCTAAACGTCTAATTTCCTCTAAGTGAAGAAATTTTCTATTATCGCTCTTATCAACTTGATAACCATTAGGTAGACAATACCCACACTTAAAATTACATACATCGGTAATCGAAAGTCTTATATATGGAAAAGACCTACCAAAACTATCTCTTAACATTTTCATTTAAGTTAAAGCTATCATAATTAATAAAATTAATCATGATAGAATTAACTTAAATCTAGCTTTAACCTGCTGGTTTATAATTAGCCATAGCTTTTGATGCCATGCCGGCAGCTTTACCCATATCCATTTCCTCTAATATGGTAAAATTTGTTATAGCTCCAGAAGCTTCAACTGCTAGCTTAACTGCTGCTGCACCTTCAAATCCAATACTACCACTCACAAGTCCTACAAAATCATAAGCTCCTCTTGTGATCATAAAAGATTCCATCTTTCCTCCTACTGCCTCTGATAAAGCAGTAGCTGCTGCAGCTCTGTCTTGGTCCGGATTACCTATAAATCCTTTAAAAGCTTGAGCTGTATAATTGCCCATTACTATAAATTTAGCCATAGTTACCTCCTTCTTATAAATTAACATTATAGAAGAAAAATAATTAATGAAAAAATCAAATATTAGTTATGTGAATTTTAAATATGATAATTTCAACTATTACTAGACACTTTAATGCATTAAAATACTATAAAACTTAACTTTTATTATTATGAACAAAATTCTAACCAAAAATGAAATAAAAAAATTTAAAGAAGATGGCGCAATATTTCTAAAAAACAAATTCGATATTAATTGGATTAATAAACTTAAGACAGGTATAAAAAAGGATATTTCTAATCCTAGTCCAAGATTTAAATCTCACACAACTAAAAAAAATGTTCCAGCTTATTTAGAGGATTACTGGACTTGGCATTTAATTCCTGAATTTAAAGAATTTGTTTATAAATCACCTTATGCACAGATAGCTGCAGAATTAATGTCTGCAAAAAAAATAAATTTAGTAATGGATAATTGGTTTTTGAGAGAGGCAGGATCAAAATCTTCAACACCTTTTCATCACGATATCAGTTATTTTGATATGGATGGAACAATGTGTGTTTTGTGGCTTCCACTGCAACCAACAAAAAAAAATGAGGGAGTTGTTTGGGTGAGGGGCTCACATTTATGGAATAAATTTTTTTTGAGAGTTTTGTTTAAGGATGGACATAAAGTTGAAGGTAATGAATGTTTAGTCAATGGAAAAAAATATGAATTACCTCCTGATATTTTAGGAAATAAAGACAAATATGAGTTTTTACAATGGGATTGCGAATTAGGGGATGCAGTAGTTTTCGATATGAGAACACTACATGGAAGTTTGAATGAGAGTATTCCTGATAAAACTTTAAGCCGATATACATTAAGAGTTTCCAAAGAGGATGCAAAAATAAGTTATGATGGGGATTGGACAAGTTTTAATTATAGGAAAGCAATGCAAGAAGCAGGTTATAAAAATGGAGATCCTGTTGAGGGAGAAATGTTCCCTACACTTTATGAAGCTTTTGATTAATTGTTAATCCTATTCATTTCTTCAAGTTCAACTTCAAGCTTATCAAGCTCTTCACCACCAGCCATCATCCCTAAAAGCTCCTCACGACTAATATCTTTTTTATTAAAAGTTCCTAAACTTTTACCTCTATTTAGAACTGTAAAACTATTTCCAACTGGATATGCATGATGAACGTTATGTGTAATTAAAATTACAGCTAATCCTTGCGAAGCTGCTTTTACAACATATTTTAAAACCATTGAGGCTTGATGAACACCTAATGCAGAAGTTGGTTCATCTAAAACTAAAACTTTTGCTCCAAAATATATAGCTCTTGATATTGCTAAACATTGTCTTTCACCTCCAGACATTGTTCCTACAGCTTGTGAAGGATCTCTTACGTCAATTCCAATTTGACCCATTCTCTCTGCAGCAATTTGATTTGCTTTTTCAATATCAAAAGTTTTTAAAAATGGCGGTCCCTTTAATGGTTCTCTTCCCATAAAAAAGTTTCTTGTAACACTCATCAATGGAACTAAAGCTAAGTCTTGGTAAACCGTTCCAATTCCCATATCCAAAGCATCTTTTGGTGAGTCAAAAACAGTTTTTTCACCTTCAATTACTATTTCACCTTCATCAGGTTTATGAACACCGGCTAAAGTTTTAATCAATGTAGATTTTCCAGCACCATTATCTCCAAGTAAACACATGATCTCACCTTTTTTTAATTTCATAGTGACATCTTTAAGAGCAATTACTTTCCCAAAAAACTTACTAATGTTATTAAACTCAATTAAATTCTCTGACATTATTTACTTTCTGTTACTCTTTTTCTTATGTAATTATTAAATACAACAGCAATTAACATCATTGCTCCCAAAAACACTTTAAACCAATCAGTATCAACATCTGTGTAAAATATTCCCATAGATACAGTTCCAAAAATTAATGCACCAAAAGCTGCTCCAATTGCAGAACCATATCCTCCAGTTAATAAACAACCGCCAACAACTGCTGCTGCAATTGCCTCTAATTCTTTTAAATTTCCTCTCATAGTATCTGCAGAACCAGCATCTAAAACTTGAATAGTTGCAAAAATTGTTGCTGCAACTGCAGTTCCAATAAATAAACTTATTTTCACTCTTCCAACAGGCACACCAACATTTGTTGCACCGTTTTTGTCTCCTCCTGATGCAAAAATCCAGTTTCCATATCTAGTCTTCATTAATATCCATGTTGCAAAAAGGGTAGCCGCAATAAACCATATTACTGAAGGTGGAATACCAGTAGCTAATGGAGTCCCATCAGTTCTTAATGCAATTAAATTCATTGAACCTAACCAAGTGAATAACCATTTAAATGTATCAGTTGCGAACATCCAAGCGATTGGATCATTCTCAATTAAAACTCTTAAACCAGGAACTTGAGTTCTTCCTGTAATTAATCTTGTGATTGCTAATGTAGCGCCTCTTAATATAAACAACATTGCTAGAGTTACTATAAAAGATGGAAGTCCAGTTTTAACAACAAGGATACCATTAAAGTATCCAACTAGTACCGCCATCGCAAAAGCAAAAATAATACTTACCCATAAAGGCCAACCCCAGTAAATTGCAGGTATTGCTATACAAATTCCTGCAAAACCAATCATTGATCCAATTGATAAATCAAACTCACCACCAATCATCAGCATTGCTGCAGCAATTGCAATTATTCCTAAATTTGCAGAGACATCTAAAAAATTTAGAGTTCCATATGCACTGAACATTCCAGTGTCACCTGCAACTATTCCAAAAAATATGAATACTAAAATTGCACCACCAACAGCACCTAATTCAGGTCTATTTAAAAGCAATCTTAGTTTTGATACTTCTTTAAGTCTTTCGTCTTGACCTGAAGTTTTTTTAGATGTGATACTTTTTGATTTATCTGACATTAATTTGAATTTTGTTTAGAAAAAAGGCCTAACTGAAAGTTAGCTAGGCCTTTTAAAGTATTTTTTATCTGTAACCTTGAGCTGCCCACTTAATTACTTTAGCAGCATTATCAGGAGTTACAAAACCAGGACCAGTCATAACTACACCAGCTGGCATTGTTCCATATCTCATGTACTGACCAAAGATAGCTATTGGTAAGTAACCTTGTAGGTATTGTTGTTGGTCAATTAAAAACTCTACTTTACCTGCAGCAGCAGCTTTTAACATTCCTGGTGACATATCAAATGTCCCAAGTTTAACAGAACCAACTTTTCCTGCAGCTTCTAAAGCTTTAAGAGCAGCTTCACCTGCAAGACCAGCGCCTAAAGTTAGGATAGTGTCATATCCACCACCTAATTTAGCAGCAACAGCTTTTTGAATTTCTGTTGGGTCGTTAGAAGTTCCTAAGATGTCAACAGATCCACCAAAACCTTTTTTGAATCCAGCACATCTTCTGTCTAGTGCAACGTTTCCAACTTCGTGGTTAACACACAGTGCTTTTTTGCCACCAGCAGCTTTCATTTTTTGTCCGCCACCTACACCAGCTTCAAACTCAGTTTGTCCAACGTGAGCACTGATACCTAGTGATGCAAAGTCATCTGAACCAGAGTTCATTGAAATTACCGGGATACCAGCAGCGATAGCAGCTTTAACAGATTTTCCTAAAGCAGCAGCATCTGGAAGAGTAATCACAATACCTTTTGGTTTTTGTGAAACTGCGTTGTCAATTAATTTAGCCATTTCAACCATGTCGAAAGTAGCAGGTGCAGTGTACTTGCAAGATATTCCCATATCTGCACATCCTTTATCTACACCATTCTTAGCAACAGACCAAAACGGATCGTTAGCTTGTCCGTGAGATACAACGATCACATCTACCGCTAAAGCAGACACTGAAAGCATAACCCAAGCAACAAAAGCTAATAATGATTTATATAATGTTTTCATTTATTTCCCTCTCGTTTAAATAAAAGTTAACTTTTTAAGCGCGAACGTTAACATATAAAAAACTGGGTTGTAAAGGTGTCAACTTTAAATATGTATAGAAAATATATATATCTTAGAATAATTATAATTTAGATTTAAAACTTAATTTTTATTTGTTTTCTTTGTTTTAATGAGCTTGAAGCAGCATTAGCTATAATTAGAGCTCTTCTTCCATCTTCAAAACTTGATATTGGATACTTTTTTTTTCTAGAATATAGAGCCAACTCATCAAGCTGCAGCTTATAGGCATCAAAATATCTATCTATAAAAAAATTTAAAAGTGGCTTTTTCTGTGATGTGTTATTTTTTGTAAAAATTTCAGTTTCATTCTCACTTTTATTTCCTGAAATAAGCATTCCTTTTGAGCCAAATAATTCAACTCTTTGATCGTACCCAAAGCTACAATGTCTAGAATTTGTAATTATACATTGTACGCCTTTTTTAGATTTCAAAAGACATGAGGCCAATTCATAATCTCTAATTTTATCAAATCTTTTGTCTGAAATATTACTTGCTGTAGTAAAAATATTCTCTATTTCATCTTTTTCCAAATAAAATCTTAATAAGTCAAAATCATGAATCATCATGTCTTTAAATATTCCTCCAGACATTTTTAAATAATTTAATGAAGGTGGGGCAGGATCCCGGCTAGTGATAATTATTTTTTCAAGTTTTCCAATCTTTCCTTTAATTAATTCTTGTTTAATTGAATTATGCCCTGGATCATATCTTCTGTTAAAACCTAATTGTATTTTAGGTTTATACTTTTTGATTTCTCTTAAACATTTATTAACTTTATCAATATTCAAATCTAAAGGTTTTTCACAAAACACTATTTTTTTATATATTGCTGCTTCTTTTATAAATTTAATATGGGTAGAAGTACTAGATGCAATAAATATTAAATCTATATTTTTATCTTTAAAAGCTTTTTCAGGGGTACTAATATCAATTGTATTAAATTTTCTTGAAATTTTTTTAGCTAACTTTTTACTAATATCAAAAGTATATTTTAATTTAAAACTTTTATGATTTGTTAAGTTTTCAGCATGCATTTGACCTATTCTACCTAGACCAAGTAAAGCTACGTTTATTTGATTTTTACCCATTTTTTACTTTTTGATGAAATCTTACATGCATTAATAAATTTAGCAGTTTCAAATCCTTCATCTTCATCAGGATAAAAATATCGTTTATTTTTTTTACTTTTTAACAATTGTGCAAATTCTTTATATATATTTGCAAACGCATCTAAATATCCTTCTGGATGTCCAAACTTAATTCTAGAAAAATTCTTCGAAAAATCTGCATTATGAAAACCTCTTTCAAGAAGTTTTACAGCACCTTTCAATGGATTTAACTTTAAGTAACCAGGATCATTTTGAACCCATTCTAAACTTCCTTTGTCACCATAGACTCTTATTCTTAATCCATAAACTCCTCCTCTAGACATTACGCTAGTCCAAAACATACCCTTTGCACCGTTTGTAAAATTAATCATAACTTGAGCATTATCATCCATTTTTATCTTTGGAGAAATTTGCTTTATATCAGCAAAAACATTTGCTCCCTTTAAACCAGATATATACATTGCTAAATGATAAGCATGTGAGCCAATTTCATTTAAAACAGCTGACGAACCAACAATATTTTTATCAAGTTTCCATTTTAATTTCTTTTTCGCATTTTTACTATTGATAGATGATCCATCAGACCAATCCTGCACATACTCAACATTTATCATTCTTACTTTTCCTATCTTGCCTCTCTCAACAAGAATTTTTGCCTGTCTAACCATTGGATAAGCTGAGTAGTTATGTGTGAGTGCATATTTAATTTTTTTATTTTTTTTGATTGATTTGAAAAGTTTTTTTGCTTGCTCTAAATTTCCAGCAAAAGGTTTATCAGAAATTATATTTACATTTTTGGAAATAAATTTTTCAGCAATAATTTGATGACTCGATGGAGGTGTCATTATAGCAACTACGTTAATTCCATCTTTTCTTTTAGCTTCTTTTTCAGCCATTTCTTTATAATTTGAGTAACATCTGTCAGAGGAAATCCCTATACTCTTTCCAAACTTTGTTGAAAGTTTTACATTTCTAGAAAATACACCAGCTACTATTTCGTATTGATCATCAAATCTAGATGAGATTCGATGAACATGACCAATCCAAGATCCAGGGCCACCCCCAACAATTCCTAAACTTAATTTTTTAGTTTTATTTGATTTAAACATTGAATATATCTTAGCAAAAAAAATATTTATGTCAGTAAAATTAGGAATAGCACCAATAGCATGGAGCAATGATGACATGCCAGAACTTGGGGGCAATACTTCATTGGAACAATGCTTATCAGAAGCTAGTCAAGCAGGTTTTATTGGAATTGAGTCTGGAGGAAAATTTCCCAAAACATCTGAAGAGTTAATTCCTAAATTAAAAGAGTTTAATTTAAATCTTTGCTCAGGTTGGTATGGAGCAAATTTAAGAAAAAATAGCATTACAGAGGAAAAAAATTTAATTCAAGATCAGCTAAAATTATTTAAAGATTGCAACTCACCTTGTATGGTTTTTGCTGAGGTTTCAGGTTCAATTCAAGGAGATCCAAACAGAAGACTTTCTACAAGACCAAAAATGGATCTTGATGAAGCTAAAGAGTACTATTCAAAAATTTCTGAAATGGGAAAATATTTAGAAAGTGAGGGAATGCCTCTTGCTTACCATCATCATATGGGGACTGTTATAGAAACTGAGGAAGATACCATAAGATTGTTAGAAAATACTGATGATAGTGTAAAACTTACTTTAGACACTGGCCATATGTTATTTGCTGAGGGCAATTCTCTAAAAATTTTAAAAGATTTCAGTGAAAGACTTATTCATATGCACTGCAAAGATATTAGAAAAGATGTTTTAAAAAAATCTTTGAAAGAAGATTTAAGTTTTAGAGGAGCATTTTTAGAGGGTGCTTTTACAGTACCTGGAGATGGCTGTATTGATTACAAACCACTATTTGATGTATTAAAAGAAAAAAATTATTCAGGTTGGTTGGTAGTTGAAGCTGAGCAAGATCCAGCAAAAGCAAATCCTTTTGAATATGCAAAGATTGGTTATAAATATTTAACTGAAACCTTAAATAGCAGTAATATAGAGATCTTTAAAAATTGATTATCTATAAATAGAAGTAAGTTCGTTATTTCCTGCTGCAACACAAGGAGATTTGAAACAAGTACCAACAATCCATTCAGAACCAGGATCAGGTAAAAAATTTGAGGACATAACAAATATCACTCCCATTTCAACCGCTTGACCAGCTTTACCTTCAGCTTTTATTCTTGGATCAGGATCAGTTTTTACTTTTGAGTCATCAGAAAATGGATTTTCTATTTTTAAATTTTCATTGATATAATTAACAACTTTATCAGCTATCCATTCACCATTACATGGATCACCCCAAACAGTGAATTTACCTTCATCATTATTACCACATTTGTTAATTTCATCATTAATTAGATCAACGACTTTGTTGTGATTTTCTTTTACTAAATTAGCTTTAGCTTCAACTGCTGGCCTTGTACTTGCTGTCCAAATTAACATTCCAACTACAAAAATTACTGATGCAGACACTAAAAACTCTAAAAAACCAAAATTCTTGAAGTTAATTTTCATTTTATAATTTTACAATCTTTGTTTTTTCCAACTTTTTGTCAAAAAAATCAATAATATTTTGAATTGTTTCTTTACCCATTCTTGTCATACATTCCTCAGTAAACGCAGCAGTGTGTGGGCTTAAAAATACTTTATTATTTTTAAGTAAAGGATTGTTTGGATCAGGTGGCTCAATTTCAAAAACATCTAAACCAGCTCCAAGAATTAAATTTTCATTTAAAGCTTTATCTAGATCAATTTCATTTATAACTCCACCTCTTGCAGCATTGATTATAATGCAATTTTTTTTCATATTTTTTAGTAAATCATAATTGATAATATTCTTAGTTTTTTCATTAAGTGGCACATGAAGGGATATAGCATCCATACTTTTCGAAGCATCTTCTAAACTATCTACTTTTGTACCACCGTGTTTTTCAATTATTTCTTTAGATACAAATGGATCATAGACGAAAACTTTCATTTCAAATCCATGACATCTTTTTATTAAAGCTTGTCCAATACGACCAAAACCAGCAATCAATATATTTTTATTCCACAATTCAACTGTTTTGGGTAATTTATTTCGATCATTGAATTTGCCACTTTTAACAGTTTCATCATACATATTTCCTTTTTTAGAAATATTTAGCAGCATAAACATTACATGTTCAGCTACTGCTACTGCATTTGCAGTTGCTGTGATCGCAAGAGTGATATTATTTTTTTTAGTACTCTCTAAGTCTATATTGTCATAACCAACACCATGTCTTGAAATAATTTTTAATTTAGTTGAACCTTCTATCACTTCACCAGTAAGTTTTGCAGTCCTTATAGAAATACCATCACAATCCTTTATCTTGGATTTTAAAAATTCGTTATCTGTATTATCTACTATTTCAAATTCATAATCAGAATTACCTTCTAATAATTTTATACCAGCGGTGTGAATAGGCTGAATAATTAAAATTTTTTTTTTACTACTCATTTTTAGTTTTGAATAAGGTCTTTCTAATACGAAAATTAATTAAAAATGTAAATTACTTTTTACATACCCCATCGCATAGCTGCAGTATGCACAGGTGAATCCCATTTTTTTAAAATTTCCTCATCACATTTTAAGAGTGTTATTGATGCTCCTTGCATTTCAAGTGATGTACAATAATTACCAACTAAACTTCTTGTGATTTCAATTCCTTTGGATTTTAAAATTTCACAAGCATCATCGTATACTAAATATAATTCAGTAAGAGGAGTTCCGCCCATACCATTTATAAATAGAAGCGTCTTTTCATTTTTTTGTGGTTTTAAATCATCAAGTATAGCTTCCAACATATTATTGACTATTGTTTTTGATGGTTGAATTTTTTCTCTCTTTCTTCCAGGTTCACCATGTATACCTACTCCAAATTCCATTTCATCATTTCCAATATCAAAAGTTGGTTTGCCTGCAGCAGGTACTGTGCAACTAGTAAAAGCAACACCCATAGTTCCAGAGTTTTTGTTTACTTTTTCACCAAGTCTTTTACATTCTTCTAACGAACCTCCATTCTCAGCTAGTGATCCAACAATCTTTTCGACCAAAACTGTTGCAGCTACACCTCTTCTACCAGTTGTAAACGTAGAGTCTTCAACAGCTACATCGTCGTTAGTAATGATACTATCATTTTTACCTGAGTACATTTCTGCACCCATTTGAAAATTCATAATATCCCCAGAATAATTTTTAACTATGAACAAAACACCAGCTCCACTATCCACATGTTCAGCAGCAGCTTGCATTTGATCTGGAGTAGGTGCTGAAAAAACAAAACCTGGACATGCTGCATCTAGCATTCCATGACCAACAAAACCACCGTGCATCGGTTCATGACCACTTCCTCCACCTGAAATTAAAGATACTTTTCCTTCTTTAGTTTTTGTCTTTCTAGAAATGAAGTTTGGCTCAAAATTTACTTTAATTATATCACTATGCGCTTTACCAAATCCATTAAGACTTTCTTTTAAAAAATCATCAACATTATTTATAAATTTTTTCATATTTCCTCCTATTTATTAATTAGTGATTTGCATATTGTATCGATTATAAGTTGCGATGAACGAGCTCCTGGATCTATATGACCTTTGGCACGTTCTCCTAAAAATGAAGCTCTACCTTTGGTAGCAAGCATGTCTTTTGTTCCTAACATTCTATCTTCAGCAATTTTTATTATCTCACTTAACCCATCTTTCATATCCGTATTGCCACTTTTTAATTCATTAAGTTTTTCTGATACTGGAATTAAAACATCCATCATTGTTTTTTCTCCAACATCAGCCTTTCCTCTTTCCTTCATTGCATTAACTCCTGTTATAACCATTTCACATGCTTTTTTAAAATCTATATCTTTATCTAGATCTGGTGTTTTAGCCATAGACATAAAGAAAGTTCCAAACAAAGCTCCAGAAGAGCCACCAATACCTGATAAGACTTTCATAGCAATCATATTTAAACCTTTTTGCAAAGGTAGGTTTTTAATATCATCTTCAAGCTCAACTACTAACTTAAGACCTCTTTGCACATTAAATATATGATCCCCATCTCCAATATTTTGATCTAGTGCCTCAATTTCTGCTGCATTTTCATTAATAACTATTTGAATATTTTTTGCTTGAGAAATTAAAAAATTAACGCTCATGTATCCTTTGGTCTCCGTTATCAAATTTTAAAACTTTATTCGTATTAATGTCAAAATTAATTTTTTCATTAATTGATGACTTATAGCTACCCTGAATTGAAGCTAATATTTCATTGTCTTGAAAATTAATAGCTACCACAGTCTCTGAACCTAAATTTTCTATAGAAATAACCCTTCCTTCGTATGGTCCATCACCTAACTCTATATTTTCTGGTCTAAGTCCAATTTTTGGTATGTTGTTATCAAGTTTAAATAAAGAACCAGGTAAAATATTTATTTTTGGAGACCCCAATCTTTGGGATACATAAATTGAATTTGGATTTTCATAAATTTCTTCAGGAGTTCCAATTTGAACAATTTTGCCTTCTTTTAAAACTCCAATTTTATCTGCCAATGTTGTTGCTTCAGCCTGATCATGTGTAACATACAGTATAGTAGCATTTAGATTTAATTGAATATTTTTTAATTCAACTCTAAGGGTTTCTCTAAGTTTAGCATCTAATGAGGAAAGTGGCTCATCCATTAAATAAATATTTGGTTTACGAACTAGAGCCCTACCAATAGCTACCCTTTGCATTTCTCCACCAGAAAGTTCAGTTGCTTTATTTTTTAATTTGCTTGTAATTTTGAGCATTTCAGCAATTTTCTCTACTTTATTCTTTATTTCTTCCTCAGGAAGTTTTCTCATTGGAGACCTCAAAGGAAAAGCAAGATTTTCATAAACAGTATAATGAGGATAAAGAGAGTATTGTTGAAAAACAAAAGACACATCTCTTGAAGCAGGTTGATCATGAGTTATATTTTCATCATTAAATAATACATCTCCAGAATCAATTTTTTCTAAACCAGCTATACATCTAAGTGTTGTAGTTTTTCCGGCACCAGATGGACCTAGTAATACAAAAAATTGACCATCTTCAATTGTAAGATTTATATCCTCCAAAGCTTTAATTTTTTTATTATAAGTTTTAAATAATTTTTTTAACTCAACTTTTGCCATTATTTTATAAACTCGCTGTTTAAAGATTTATCTGTTTCACCGTCAAAAATAATAATATTATTATTTAATGGTTTGACCTGAACATTTTCATTCAATTTAGCGTTAACAGAAATATCTGTTTTAACTTTAATTTCACCTAAACTTGTTTTAACCGTAATTATTTTTCTTGATCCTAAATACTCAACTCCAAAAACTGAACCTTTGAGACCTTCATTATTACTAAGAGTTAAATTTTCTGGACGTATACCAAAGAAATTTTTACTTCCTTTTGACTCTTCAAGTTGTTTGGGAATATTAAATTTAGTGCCTTCGATGTTTACAAAAGATTGATCTTTAGAAATTCCTTCATCAACTTCAAAAAAGTTCATACCTGGAGACCCTATAAATGAGGCTACAAATTTAGTTTTAGGTTTATTGTAAATAATATTAGGCTCATCAGCTTGTAATATTTCACCACCGTCCATAACTGCAATTCGGTCAGCTAATGACATTGCTTCTAACTGATCATGAGTTACATAAACTGTAGTTGCTCCAATATCTAAATGTAGTTTTTTTAATTCTAAACACATTAATTCTCTAAATTCAGCATCCAAAGTTCCCAATGGCTCGTCCATTAAAAATGCTTTTGGTCTTCTAACTAGTGCCCTACCTAAAGCCACACGTTGTCTATCTCCACCCGAAAGAGAGGAAATGTTAGAATTTAAAATGTGATCAATTCTTAAAAGTTTTGCTGCTTCTTCAACTCGATTTTTGATATCACTTTTTTTATAACCCTGCATTTTGAGAGGAAATGATAAGTTGTTTCTTACATTCATGTGTGGGTAGAGGGCAAACAATTGAAAAACAAAAGCAATATCTCTTTCTGATGCTCTCAACATTCCAACCTCTTCATCTCCAAGATATATCTCACCAGAAGTAGGTAATTCTAATCCTGCAATCATTCGAAGTGTTGTAGTCTTTCCACAACCAGATGGTCCAAGTAAAACAAAGAACTCTTTATCATTAATCGTTAAATTAGAATTTTTAACTGCAGTAAAATCACCAAATGATTTTTGTAAATTTACTATTTTAATTTGAGACATATTAATCCGGAAAGTGGCTTGTGATTATGAAACCTATAGTTCCTACTAAAATTACAATAAAAGAATAGGTAAACATCCACATTGCAAATGGTTGTAACAACATGAAAACTCCAATTAAAATTAATATGGTCGATAAGTTTTCCCAGTAAACTCTTCTAAATATTTTTCTCATTAATGACTTTTCTTCTTGCATTATTTTCTTACTGCTCCAAAGGTAATACCTCTTAAAAGATGTTTTCTTAAAATTATTGTAAAAATCATAACAGGTAATAGAAATAAAGTTGTTCCTGCTCCAATTGCTGGCCAATCAAGACCACCTTCACCAATGATTGTAGGAATAAATGGTGGGGCTGTTTGTGCATTGAATTGAGTTAGCAAAACAGCAAAAGCGTATTCATTCCATGAAAAAATCATACAAAAGATTGCAGTTGCCGCTATACCAGTCATTGCTTGTGGAAGAACAACTTTAAAGAAAGCTTGAAGTCTAGAATATCCATCGATCATAGCTGCTTCTTCATATTCTTTAGGAATTTCATCCATAAATCCTTTTAATAACCATACTGCTAAACTTAAGTTTACAACGGTATACAATATGATCATTCCAAGGTGAGTATCCCCAAGACCTAATTTTCTGTACATAATAAATATAGGAACAGCTACTGCTATTGGGGGAAACATCCTGGTCGAAAGAATAAAAAATAATAAATCATCTTTTAAAGGAACCCTAAACCTTGAAAACGCATATGCAGCCAATGCTCCTAAAAACACAGATGCAAAAGTTGAACCAAATCCAATTATCATAGAATTTGAGTATCTACCCAAAAATTTAGATGGCCCTGTTATAACCATCTCTCTGCTTCTAACTAGTTCTTCATACCAATTTTCTGGGGGAGGTAATGAATCAAGATATTCTTGTGATTGTCTTGACCTATTAGTAAATAAGTTAACATATCCCTCTAGTGATGGTTCAAACAAAACTTCGGGTGGATATGAAATAGCACTATCAACATTTTTAAAACTTGTCATTACCATCCAAGATATTGGTATCAAAGTAATTACAGCGTAAACTATGATAATAGCAGCAGCCATTTTTTTTGAAAAAGACGAAGGTTCCAAATATGATCTAGAAGTATCCATCAGCGTTCCTTTATTTTATTCATTACTTTTACGTAGACATTTCCGAAACCAAATATGGTAACAAAAAGAATAACAGCAAATGCTGAGCTGTAACCTGTTTTCCATTTTTCAAACGCTTCTCTTTTTAAGTTAATTGAGGCAAGCTCTGTAGCAGAGCCGGGACCACCAGAGGTAAGCTCTACAACCATGTCAAACATTTTGAAATTCTCAATACCTCTAAAAAGCAGAGCTAATAATAAAAATGGTAAAACAGAAGGCAAAGTAATATATATGAATTGCTGCCATTTACTGGCTCTATCAACCTCTGCAGCTTCATATAAATAATTAGGAACAGATCGTAGACCTGCTAAGCAAATTAACATTGTAAAAGGTGTCCACATCCATGTATCAACAATAACAATAGCCCAAGGAGCAAGTATACTTGAACCAATCATATCAAAGCTTCCTAAATCATAGAAAAAATTAACTACGTAATTAAATAGACCTACTTGAGGGTTATAAAGATAAGTCCAAAATACACCTACAACTGCAGGTGATAACATCATGGGCAAAACAATTAATGTTGTTAGTAGTTCATTACCTTTAAATTTCCTGTTAAGAAGTAAAGCCAAACCCAAACCTATAATTGCTTGGAGCAATAAGGTCCAAAACATAAAGCTTGCTGTAACTTGCATTTTTTCCCATATGGCTTCTTTATTAAGAACTTTAATATAGTTTTTTAAACCAACAAACTGAGGTTCTCTTCCAATTTTATTTGCGTAAAAATTTGTAAAAGACATTTTGATTGCATAGACCAATGGATAAATATTTATAGCCAGTAGCAGAAGTACGGTTGGTCCAATAAAAAGCCAACCTACAGCTTTATCAGAAAGTCCTTTGAATTTTTTTTTCACGCTCATATGATTTTTTCATAAAAAAAGGGGAGGTGTAACCCCCCCTAATTTTTAATTTATTAAAGTATAAATGTTAAAGTTTTCCGTCTGCTTCGAATACTTCAACCCACTCTGCGATAATTTTATCTAGAGCGCCTTTAGCAGTTCCTTTTCCATTAACAACATAGTCATGAATTGCTTCTTGCATAGGAAGCATTAACTCTACGAAAGTTGGTTCTTGCCAAAAATCTTTGACAATTCCCATTGAGTCCAAGAATCCTTGTGCATAAACAGTTGATGTTGGAAATGATGGTGAATTCAAAACATCATTATGACATGAGTATCCACCTAGATCCCACCATTTTTGTTGTACATCTGGTCTTGCAAACCATTTTATGTATTCAAGAGCAAGATCTTGTTTGTCTGAGTATTTAACAACAGATATCCCTTGTCCACCTAATGTTGCAGCTGCAACATTTTGTTTTGGATTTGCAAAGAAGCCACTAACTCTTCCGTCACTATCTTCTTTAGAAACACCTGGCCAAAAAGCATACCAATTCATTTGGAATGCAACTTGTCCTGATTTATAAGCATCTAAGTTTGCAACCATGTAGGCATCAGAGTGTCCTGGAGGTGCGCAGTCTTCATATAATTTTCTGTAAAACTCAACTGCTTCTACAGCTTGTGGTGAATTGAAATATCCTTCCATATCGTATGGCTTGTTAGGATTTTCATATTCCATACCCCACGCATACATTGCAGCTGTAACACCCATTGTTATACCTTCTGATCCACGCTCTGTGTTAATTGCAGCCCCATATCTTTTTTGACCATCAATTTCCCTTCCTTGGAAGAACTTACACATATCATGTAATTGATTCCAGTTTGCTGGAACCCCTAGATCATATCCGTGTTTCTTTTTAAACTCAGATTTAAGTTCTGGTCTATCAAACCAGTCTTTTCTGTAGGCCCAAGCCAACGCATCTCCCATAGCTGGTAATGCATAATAGTTTTTACTACCTTTAGGCCAAGTTGAATAAGCATAAACCGTAGCTGGTGAGAAATCACTCATTGAAATTCCTTCTTTATCAAAGAAGTCGTTCAACTTAACATAATGCCCGTATACTGCCCCAGCACCAATCCATTGTGAGTCACCAATTAACAAGTCAAATGTTTTACCTTTGTTGTTAAGTTCATTTAACATACGGTCAGCAAAATTTGGCCACGGTACAAACTCAAAGTTAACTTCTATTCCAGTTTCAGCAGTAAATTCTTTAGTTAACTCTTGTAAAGCATTAGCTGGATCCCAAGCGGCCCATCCTAATGTTATAGATTTAGCGTTTGAATTTACAGAGAACGAAAATAGAGAAACAAACAATAAAATCATTATTTTTTTCATTTTATCTCCTCTTAGTTTAATTATTCTAATTATAATCTATCCAAAATGTTTTGTGCCTGCTAGTATTTTTTTTATATAAAATTAATTGTTGATAAACTTAAAGAGAGGGAGGGATTATGAACAATATAAAAGGTCCTGCAATTTTCCTAGCACAATTTGTAGGTGAAGATGCACCGTTTAATTCTTTAGATAGCATTTGTAAGTGGGCATCTTCTTTAGGTTACAAAGGTGTACAAATTCCAAGTTGGGATGGTAGATTAATAGATTTAAAGAAAGCTTCTGAAAGCAAAAATTATTGTGATGAAATCAAAGGCATAACAAAAAAACATAATCTCGAGATCACTGAACTATCAACACATCTTCAAGGACAATTGGTTGCAGTACATCCAGCATACGATACTGCATTTGATGGATTTGCCGTACCTGAAGTAAGGGGAAATCCAAAAGCAAGACAAGAATGGGCAGTAAATCAACTGATGATGGCAGCTAAGGCTTCAAAAAATCTTGGACTAGATAGGCATGTTACTTTTTCTGGAGCACTAGCTTGGCCTTATGTTTATCCTTGGCCACAAAGACCTGAAGGACTTATTGAAAACGCATTTAATGAACTTTCTAATCGATGGAAACCAATTCTTGATCAATTCGATCAAAATGGAGTTGATCTTTGTTATGAGATACATCCAGGTGAGGATCTTCACGATGGTATCACATTTGAAATGTTTTTAGAAAAAGTTGGTAATCATAAAAGATGTAATATGCTTTATGATCCTAGTCATTATGTTTTACAGAATTTAGATTACTTGGCTCATATAGATATTTATCATGAAAAAATAAAAATGTTTCATGTTAAAGATGCAGAGTTAAATCCTACTGGAAAACAAGGGGTGTATGGTGGTTTCCAATCTTGGGTTAACAGAGCAGGTCGATTTAGATCTCTTGGCGATGGACAGGTAGATTTTAAATCAATCTTTTCAAAGTTTACCACTTATGGTTATGATGGTTGGGCAGTTCTAGAATGGGAGTGTTGTCTTAAACACCCAGAAGATGGAGCAAGAGAAGGTGCTGAATTTATCAAAAATCATATTATTAACACCACAGAAAAAGCATTTGATGATTTTGCAGGAAGTGGTGCTGATATTACAGCAAATAAAAAAATGCTGGGTATAAATTAGTGCAAAGAAAAATCCGTATTGGAATGGTCGGCGGAGGAGAAGGCGCTTTTATTGGAGGTGTTCACAGAATAGCCTTAAGACTTGATGGTCATTACGAATTAGTAGCAGGATGTTTTTCATCTAATTTTGACAACTCAAAAGAAACTGGAAGAAAACTTGGATTGTTGGAAGAACGTATCTATGAAACTTATCAAGAAATGGCAGAAAAAGAGATTGATCGTTCCGATGGAATAGATGTTGTTTCTATAGTAACACCTAATCATCTTCATGTGCCAGTAGCAAAAATTTTTGCTGAAAAAGGCATTCACATTATTTGTGATAAACCTCTTGCTTTTTCAAGTGAAGAAGCAAACTCTCTTAAAGATATCATAGAAAAAAAAAAGATAATTTTTGCTTTAACACATAATTATACCGGATATCCAATGGTGAGACACGCAAGATCTCTGGTTAAAGAAGGTGATCTTGGAAAAATAAGAGTTATACAAGCAGAATATCCTCAAGATTGGTTAACTACAAAAGCTGAGGATACTGGTTTAAAACAAGCTGAGTGGAGAACTGATCCAAAAAGATCAGGAGGAGGAGGTTGTATAGGAGATATTGGAACTCATGCATTTAATCTTATTAGATTTATAACTGATTTAGAATTGGATGAGTTATCAGCTGACATTCATACTTTTGTGAAAGGTCGAAAACTAGATGACAATGCACAAATCATGCTTAGATTTAAAGGCGGTGCGAAAGGTGCAATATGGTCTAGTCAAGTTGCAGTTGGTAATGAAAATAATCTCAAAATAAGAGTGTATGGTGAAAATGGTGGGTTAGAATGGAAACAGGAAGATCCAAATTATTTGTATTATACAAAATTTGGAAAACCTACTGAAAAAATAACAAGAGGTAGTGGCAGTGCAAACAAAGAAGCTAATGATGTTACAAGAATTCCTCCAGGTCACCCCGAGGGGTATCTAGAGGGTTTTGCAAATATTTATAGTGATGTTTCAAAAAGATTAAATGCTCATATAAATAGAGAAAATTATGATGAGTTAAATGACTGTTATCCAACTATTTATGATGGTGTTGAGGGAATGAAGTTTATCGAGACTGTTTTAGATTCCAGTAAAAATAACAGTAAATGGACTCAGTTCAATAATTAAAATTAAACTAACTTAGATAAATCTCTTTTATTTGTTTTGAATGTTGGCAATGGATATTTAAAAGCATATTTTCTTGGAATACATTTTTCTTTTGCTTTTTCCCAAAGAGATAACCATTGTTTGAAATTTTTTACTTGAAGGTTTTTTTTATATTTACTTCTTACATAAAAGTTAGGAAGGGGCTCTCTTCCCGAAGGCTGTCCAGCAACATTATATCTGAAGTCAGCACTTATTCTAAAGTCATCGGATCTATTTGGTAAAGAACAATGTATAGAGTGTTTATGCAGTAATATAACATCACCAATGTTTGCTTCCAAATAAACGTGCTCCATATTATCAAGTAATTCACTATTTTTTAATTCCACTTGCCCCCTGTATCCTGATACATGATTTAATAACCCCATTTTATTAATTTTTTTTACTGTAATCATGCATCCATTTTTTTTAGTAGTTTTAGTAAAAGGAATCCAAACTGTAACCATATCAGTTAATTTTTGTCCTCTTGTATTTAATACAGCCGCATCCTGATGCCAAGGTGTTCTTCCACTTAAACCATCATGAATTGATCCCTCTGGTAATTTTTTTTCAGGCTGTTTAATTCTAGTATTTTGGACAGGGTTAGACATTATTTCTTTACCCAAAATTTTTTCTACAACATCCAAAATTTTTTTATTAGTAATTAAATTCCACAATGATTGGGTTGCAAAATAATCGCTATCTCGCTTTACATTATCTCTTGGTAATCTTGTATTAAAATATTGATCAAGATCATAAATATTAAGTTTTGAAATATATGAATATTTTTTTTTAAAATCTAAGTTAAGAACTTTTTTGATTTCTCTTTTTTTTGCATATTTTTGAATAAGACAGTCCATTACAAATTCCATATCATTAAGAATTGGTTTTAAATCTCTCTTAAAGTTAAGTACATTTTTGACGATTAGGTAACCGTTCTCGTATAGTTTTTTTTGAAGACTATTTGTCATAACAAATTTTATTTTATCATTTAGATAATTTCAATATTTTGGTGCTGTGGTTAAATAGTTTGCATCATGGAAAGAAGTTAGCATTCTTTTTTTTGTACTAATTATATGTGGATAATATGAGACACCTTTGTAATTCCATATAACAGGTTTATTTAAAGCGTAACTACCATAAATGAAAAAGCGTTTTGGGCAATTTTTCTCAATAAACCGCTTAACTCCATGATAGGAATTTGGAGTAGATTGAAAAAAAACAACTGTTCCTTTTTTGGGAGTAAAAGATTTGACTATTTCAAGCTCACTTATTTTAGGAAATCTTCTAAAGCTTTTTCTTAAATTTTTTTTTGCTTTTTTTCTATAGATAGTAAGAGAGCCACCATTTTTTTTTGGTATGTCTGTTAAATAAATTAAGAAATTATATAATCTAGTTATATCATCCCTATGAGGTCTTAATCTATATCCTCCTTTTGATACAGAAAAGTCTATATCTAAATTTACTTTAGGATTAGTGTAATTGTTGCCCAGTATTTTTTTTAATTCAGTAGAGTTTAATTTTTTTTTAATTGTAAATTTTTTTGGATTAAAAGATTTTGCTTGATACAAACTAGTCCATGATCCATCTTTAAAATTTTTTATAAAAAGATTTTCAATTTTTTTGTAAAAAGACTTACTATTAAATAGTTTAAAAAGCTTTGCAGAGTTTATTGAATTTTTTACATATAAATTAAAATTTTTTGAGCCTTTATTAATCCTGCTTCTACCTCCCATAATCATATCATCAAATGATTTTGAGTTACTTATTTCTTTAATTAATAAATTACAGATATTTTTTGAAACAACATTGTCTCCAACTAAAACAGGAAAGTTACTTTTGATTTTTTTTAATTTATTTGTACCAAGCATTTAGCTGTACATACCTTCTTTCACTTTAATCATTTTATACATAAGATCATTTAAAGGTGTTTTAACCCCATGTTTTTTACCTATTTTTGAAACTGCACCACTAATAAAGTCTATTTCAGTTTTTCTTTTGTATTGAACGTCAAAAGCCATTGATGATTTGTTAGTTTGCATTGAATCTACAATTTTATTAAACATAAATAAGCATTCGTCTTCTGACACATTTACACCATCTGCAAGTGCAACTTCTCTCGTCTCTAAAATTATTTCTTTACCTAAACCTCGAGATACTTCGTTTGCTTTGTTGTTTATATATAAATCGGTATGATGAAGATCAAAAATTGCAGATAATGGACCAATTGCTGTTAAAGCAAAAAGCTTCATCCATTTTCTTTTTTTTACATCTTCTGCAGCAATCATTTCAAGATTATGTGCTGTAAAAGTATCTGCTATTTCTTTAATTCGATCAGTAATTCCTCCTTCGTACTCACCAATCCAAGATGGTAACGAACCATGATTCATTATATGACCCGGTCCTAAAATATTTGAAGCTTGAGTAGTTGTCCCACCAATTACTTTTTCATTACCCACAATACTTTGAATAATTTCTTCATGACCAATACCATTTTGAAAAGACATGAATACTGTTTTATCTCCTATGATATTTTTAGTACTGTTTAATGCTGGTTCTAAAGCTGTAGCTTTACACATAACTATTACAGCATCTACTTTATTTAAAGAAGATGGATTTGAAGTAGCTTTAACTTTGATTACTCGATCACCACCATGTCCATCCATTTTTAAACCATCTTTATTAATTGCATCTACATGCTCTTTCCAAACATCAATTAAAATTACATTCAAACCTTTTTCAGCAAGCAAACCACCGAACAAGCAACCCATTGCTCCTGCACCAAGAACAGCTACTTTTAAATCTTTATTAATCATCGTTATCTTATTTAAAATTATTTATGTATAGAAATTATATATATTATCTATAGACATTATACAAAATAAATTATAGCTTATTAACATCATGCAATTAAAAATAGAAAAAGGAACTTTTAAAGGTTACTCATTAGAAGATATTTCAGATGCATTAAGAAAAGGATTATCTGAAAATTTTAAAAATGTTGAAGTAGAAGTAGTAGAGTGCCCCAATCTTAGAGATTGGGATTGTCCATCAGAAGGATTAAGTGGAAATCAAAAAATAATTGACGTTGGTGGAGAGCCTTATATGCATGATCCAAAATTTATTGGTGCAGAGTTTGACTATCAAGAAATATCCAAAATGATCGACTCTGAAAAATCTTATGCTTTAGGAGCTGGATCTGGTGCAATGTCATGTTTAGATGGTCACTGTGGAGAATTAGTTATCAATGAAAATTTAATTACTGATGAGTCTAAATCAATAATAGCAAGAGTAAGCCCAGACAAAAAATGTATTGTTGAAAAGTATTCTGCAAAAAAACACGGTGGACTTGGAAATATTTTTTACACAGATGGTAAACAAGGAAAAGTAATTAAAATAAAAATCAAAGGTAGAAATGGAGAACAAGGTTCTTTGCCCCAAGCAATGAGGTCTTCTTTATCAAAAAATTTAAAAATTAAAGATAATGAACATTTATCTCTTGCTGGCGTATTTAGAGTATTAAATGGAAAAATAAGATCGCATGTGCAACCTGATTATAAAGATATTAAACACGAGTATTACGACCCGAAACAAATGAAGTGCGTAAAAGATTTTCTTCAATTTTATGAACCCGTTGGACCAAAATTACAATGTTATACTGTTCTTTGGACGGGTGATCCAACTGGAGGAGAATTAAATCTAAGAGAGTCTGGTGAACATACTCATTTTCATTCTTATGAACATGAAAGAGATGCAGGACATTATCATTTTGACGTAACACCTGATGAAATAGAATATGAGGGTTATTTTAATAATGCCACAGAAGTACATAGAGTAAACAATATTTACAAAGAACTATTAAGCAAAAATAGTATTGAATAGAAAACTCAATGAGTTTAGATTTATTTAAATGAAAAGACAGTTCAAGTATCCTAAGCACTTTGAAGAACAAAAAAAAATACCGAAACTTACTCAAAAAAGAATTCAATTAGCAGAAATATCACTTGGCGATTTTGAAGGAAGGTTAGCCAATGAATTGTTGAATTGGTTTTCTTTAACCCCACAACATTGGATAATGTTGCATATGGTTATGCTTGCTTATTACAAAAATAAATCAATTACTAAAAATCAATTACTTAAAGTGATAGAGAAATCATATTTAACCTCAAATGTTTATATCGATACTGCAATTAAAAAAGGTTATTTTAGAATTATAAGAAATGAGAGAGACAAAAGATCTATATTTATATTACCTTCAGTAATCACCATTAAAACATTTGAGGAATTTATTGACAGAAGAGATATTCTTTACAAGGGAGTTAAATAGTTAACCTAGTAAGCTTTAGACTCTTCTTTTTTTGAAGAACCTTTCATTTTTTCTACAACAGCTTTAGCGCCTGCACTTAATGCTCTTTGATCAGCTCCAATAGTTACAAAGTTAAAACCTTTATCTATCATTTTTTGAGCATACTCAGGTGTACCATTATGAATTCCTGCAAAAATATTATTTTTTTTTGCGTGTTCTAATATTCTTAGTATTTCCGAATAAGCTTTTGTGCTTTCCGCTCTATCAAAGCCAGGTTCTTCTCCTATTGCTAAACTTAAATCAGCTGGACCAATATAAATTCCATCAACACCAGGTGCTGACATAATTTCATCTAATTTTTCTAAAGACTCTTTTGTTTCGATCATAGCTAATTTGAGCATTTCATCATTTGCATGTTTTGCATAATCTGAACCTCCATAGATTAATCCTCTAACGGGACCAAAACTTCTATAACCACGAGGAGGGTACATGCAAGCTTGAACAAATCTTTCTGCTTCTTCTTTATTACTTACCATTGGACATATTATTCCATAACAACCCGCATCTAGAATTTTCATTATTTGACCTGGTTCATTCCAGTTTACTCTAGCCAAAGGAGTTACATCTGTTGTTGAAATTGTTTGAAGCATTGGGAGTGCATTAGTATAATCAACTAAACCATGCTGCATATCTATTGTTAGAGAATCCCAACCTTGATGAGCCATTACTTCAGCTGAAACAGTACTAGGTATTTGAAGCCAACCATTGATAACAGGTTTCCCTGCTTTCATCATTTCTTTAACTTTATTTTTTCTCATTTTTAGATTTTTAAGCCCATGTGAGTATATTTCACATTTAGATAATCTTTGATTGCACCTGATCCACCTTCACGACCATAACCAGTTTGTTTTATCCCTCCAAATGGCGCTTCAGCAATTGCAACAACACCTGTATTAACTGCAACACATCCAGATTCTAATTTTTCAGATCCAATATGAGCTTTATCCATAGAATTTGTGTAAAGATAACTACATAGACCTAAGTCGTTATCATTTGCTCTTTCAATTACTTCATCAAAGGTTTTAAAAGTTAATATTGGAACAAGTGGACCAAAAGGTTCTTCTTTCATTATTGTAAAATTATCTTTTACATCATCAAATACAGTTGGCTCATAATAATAACCTTTATTAAAACCAGAAGGTCTTTGTCCACCCATTAATACTTTAGCTCCTTCTTTTTTTGTTGTTTCAACTAACTTTTCAATTTCTTCTAATCTCTTAGCGGTAGTTAAAGGTCCAAGATCCACACCCTCATCCATACCGTTACCAATTTTTAATTTTTTTGCTCGTTCTATAAAAGCATTAACGAATTCATCTTTTCTATTTTCTTGTATATAAAATCTATTTGGTGAAATACAAACTTGTCCATTATTTCTGAACTTACCAGTTATTGCTATATCAGCTACTTTGTTCATATCTACATCTTCACATACAATAAAGGGAGAGTGTCCACTTAACTCCATTGTAACTCTTTGAACTTTGTCGGCTGCTTTCTTTAAAATAATTTTACCTACTCTAGTAGATCCAGTAACTGAGACTTTTTTAATTATATCAGACTCCATTAATTCATTTGATATTTCAGCTGGATCACCTGACAAAAGACTAACCACTCCATCTGGTACTCCAGCTTCTTTACAAATGTTTACTAATTCCATTACAGCACCAGGAGTAATTACGTCTGGCTTACAAATTACTGAGCACCCCGCTGCTAAAGCGGTAGAAATTTTTCTAGATGCTAAAACTATTGGGAAATTCCAAGGAACTAAAGCTGCAACAACTCCAACGGGCTGATAATATACATGAACCCTTGTATCTGGAAATCTACTTTGTTGAGTTTGACCATAAATTCTTTTTGTTTCTTCAGCATTCCACTCAAAAATATCGGCTCCACCGCCAACTTCACCAACTGCTTCTGCAAGAGGTTTTCCAACTTCAAGAGTTAACCATTTTGCAACAACATCTTTTTTCTCTCTCATCATATCTGCAATTTTTCTAAGCACATATGCTCTTTGCCATGGTGCAGTGTTTTTCCAAATTTCCAATCCCTTTTCTGCCGACTTTAATGCTTTTTGCACTTCAATAGATGAAGCTTTCGATGCTTTTCCAATTACCTCTTCAGTTGCAGGGTTGATTACATCATAAGTTTCTTTTTTTTCAGCTTGTTGCCATTTACCATCAATGAATTGTCCAAATTTTTCGTACATAGAATTTATTTTTAAGTTTACTTAATTAGGTTTTTTAATTTATAAATAGAATTATATATAAACACTATACATATTAAAAGATAAACATATTTATGAAGAAAATTACCCTCACTTGTGCTCATGCAATTGTAAAATATTTAATTGCTCAAAAAATATTAATTAATGGTAAAAAAGAACCATTATTTCCAGGTGTCTTTGGAATTTTTGGACATGGAAATGTAGCTTGTTTAGGTCAAGCTCTAGAAGAAAATCAAAAAGAGCTTCCAACTTACAGAGGACATCATGAGCAAAATATGGCTCTTACCGGAATTGGTTATGCAAGAGCAAAAAGAAGACAACAAATTTTTATAGCAACATCTTCTGTTGGACCTGGGGCAACTAACATGGTTACAGCTGCTGCAGTTGCTATGAGTAACAGATTGCCAATTTTATTTTTACCTGGAGACACCTATGCGAATAGAATGCCAGATCCAGTTTTACAACAAGTTGAGCATTTTAATAATCCAGGAATAACAGCCAATGATGCATTTAAACCAGTTACAAGATATTTTGATCGAATAACTAGACCAGAACAGATTATTCAATCATTCCCAGCAGCAGTTCAAACAATGTTAGATCCTGCAGATTGCGGTCCCGCGTGTATCGCTTTAAGTCAAGATATACAAGGTCAAACTTTTGATTACCCTGAAGAATTTTTTAAGGAAAGAGTACACGCAATTAGAAGACCTAGACCAGATGAATTTCAAATCAAAGAGGCAGCAGAAAAAATTAAGTCATCTAAAAATCCAATTATAATTTCTGGTGGTGGAGTTTTTTACTCAGATGCAATGGATGAGTTAAGTCAATTTGCAATTAAACACAAAATACCAGTCACTCAAACTGTAATGGGATATTCTACAATGAAAAGAGACCATTCTCATTTTGCAGGCCAAATTGGTGGTTTAGGTGGAAAAAATACAAATACATTAGCAAAAGAAACAGATTTAGCAATTGCGGTTGGAACTAAACTTGCAGATTTTACAACTGGATCATGGGCAAATTTTGAAAACAAAAATTTTAAACTAGTTTCAATAAATGTATCAAGATTTGATGCTAACAAACATTTAGCGCAAGCGGTAATTGGAGATGCTAAAGTTTCATTAACTGAACTTTCGCAAGCACTAGGTAGTTGGAAAGCTGGAGAAGAATGGAATAAAAAATCTCAAACTGAACTCAAATCATGGAATGAACATATAGATAAAGAGAGTGCGCCTACAAATCAAGAACTTCCAAGTTATGTTCAGGTAATTGGTGCAATTTACAGAAACTCTGATCCAACAGATATTGCTGTTACTGCAGCAGGAGGCTTGGTTGGTGAAGTTGTTCAAGTATGGAGACCCAGAGAACTAAATACTCATGAAACAGAGTGGGGCTTTAGTTGTATGAGTTATGAAATTTCTGGAGCGCTTGGAATAAAAATGGCTAACCCAGATAAAGAAGTAATTTCTTTTGTGGGAGATGGTTCTTATCTTTTAAATAATACAGATATATATTCATCAGTTATTACAAAAAATAAATTAATAATTATAGTTTGTGATAATGGTGGGTTTGCAGTTATCAATCGACTTCAATTATTTAAAGGCGGTAAAGAATATAATAACTTATTAAAGAGTTCTAATACTCCTGGATTAGTGGATGTTGATTTTGCAAAACATGCAGAAAGTATGGGAGCTAAATCTGAACACGTTAATTCAATTTCAGATCTTGAAGCTGCATTTAAGAGAGCAAAAGCTTCTGATGTAACTTATGTCATTTCAATAAAAACTCATGCTTATAAATGGGTTGAAGGATCAGCTTTTTGGGATAGCCCAACACTCGAAATTCCAACTACCAAAGAAAATGAAGAAGCTTTAAAACTTTATAAAGAAGGTAAAGGCAAACAAAGACAAGGTGTATAAACCTTTATGAATAAAATTTTTAAAGTCGGACTTATTGGCTGTGGCCATATTTCAGAAACTTATTTTAGAGCTCAAGAGTATTTTAA
>CACKZG010000009.1 GCA_902604545.1 uncultured Pelagibacteraceae bacterium | reverse complement strand
AAATATATTTTCTGGTGGAGAAAGATCAGGTGGTTTTGAAGGTTTAGGATCATTTGGAGCTTTCTTAGCAGTATTTTCAATAATGGTTGGATATTTTGCAGCTGTAGTAATCAATTTTGGTGACTTTGCTAGGTTTGTAAAAAATGAAGATGAAATGAAAAAAGGTAACCTATGGGGATTAGTAGGAAACGTAGTTTTATTCTCTTTTATTACTTTAATGATTACCGGTGGAACAATTGCAATTTTTGGTGAGTACGTTGCAAGTCCTACAGATATGGTTGCTAAAGTTGACAACTTAGGATTAACAATAATTGCTGCATTTGCATTTTTTGCTGCAACAGTTGGAATTAATATGGTTGCGAACTTTATACCACCTGCATATGACTTGGCAAATTTAATACCAAGTAAAATTAATTTTAAAATTGGTGGATTAATTACTGCTGGTTTTGGATTTATAATTGGAGGTATGTGGGTAGCAGTTATAACACAAATGGGATTATTTCCATTTGTAAATACATTAGGTGCCATTTTAGCTCCAGTCTTTGGTATAATGATTGTTGACTATTATATAATCAAAAAAGAAAAATTAGATGTTGACGATTTGTTTGATGATAGTGCGAAAGCAAAATATCATTACAATGGTGGCTTTAATCGTAAGGCAATTTTAGCTTGGATTTTATCAGGATACATTGCTGTTGGAACGGTATGGCCAAACATTTTAATTTTTGGTTTAAGTGATTTCTTCGCTAATTTAGGTGGCGGAGGAGGATATGCCTGGATAATAGGAGCATCATTAGGTGCTTTTGTTCATTTAGCTATATCTAAAAGATAAAAATAAGAAACTCTTAGTTGGTTATAACAAAGCCCATCACTTTAATGTGATGGGCTTTTATATTAATTTTAAGTAGATTTTGATTTTACACCTTCTAAAAACTTAAGGCATTTTTTCATTTCATTTAATTCTATGAACTCGTCAATTTTGTGGGCTTGTTCTATGGATCCAGGTCCGCAAACAACTGTACTGATTCCTAATTCTTGAAATAAACCAGCCTCTGTTCCAAAAGAAACTACCTCTCTAGAATTATCACCAGTTATATTTGATACAAATTCACATGCTTCAGATTCATCTAATCTATTAAAACCAACAACTTCACCTATCACTTCTTTTTTAATATAAGAGTCTGGAAATACTTTTTTCATTTCTGGAAGGAGTACTTCATTTGCATATTTATCAATTTCATTCGTAACAAATTCCCCATCTTCTTTAACAACTGGTCTTGTTTCCCATTCAACACTGCATTTATCTGCAATGACATTATGAGCAATTCCACCTTTGATACCTCCAATTGATAAAGTTGAATGTGGAGGATCAAAAATACTATCTTTTTGAACTCTTTTTTTTAATTCTTCTCTAATTTCTAAAAGTTTTCCAACATACTTGGTAGCATATTCAGCTGCATTTACTCCTAAATGAGGTTTAGAACTATGTCCTGCAAGTCCTCCAAAGTGAACTGTGTATTCATTCATACCTTTGTGGGCATCAATAATTTTCATTTTAGTTGGTTCACCAATTATACAAATTCCATTTTTGATATCTCTTTTTTTCAATTCCTCTATTAATAATGGAGCTCCAATACACGCAGTCTCTTCATCAAATGTGTAACAGAAATGTAAGTCTCTATCTAAATTACTTTCTTTGAAGATAGGTGCATATGCAAGTGTACATGCAATAAAACCTTTCATGTCACATGAGCCTCTTCCATATAATTTATCATTTTTAATAGTTGCATCAAATGGATCACTGCTCCAACCTTTAGATACGGGAACCACATCAGTGTGTCCAGATAATATAATTGGTTTTTTTGTGCTTTGATTTTTTGCTTTTAAAGTTCCAAAAAGATTTACTCTTTTTTTATCATCATCATAAACTTTGAAAGTATCTATTCCGATGTTATTTAAAATTTTTTCACAATAATCAATTAAATTACTGTTATCTTTACCCGAGATAGTTTTAAATGCGATTAAGTCAGTTAAAATCTTGATTGATTTTTCATATAAATTGTTATCTATACTCATAAACTTAAAACAGTATATTATATTATGATTAAAGAGCAAATTACCTATAATGATTTTGATAAAGTAGATATTAGGATTGGTACTGTAATTTCTGTTAAAAAAAATGAAAAAGCCAGAAAACCTTCATTAGTTATTGAGGTTGATTTTGGAAGTGAAATTGGTATTAAGCAATCTTCAGCTCAAATTACTCACTATTATAGTGAGGAGAATTTAAAAGGAAAACAAGTTATTGCTGTTTGTAATTTTCCTGAAAAAAATATTGCTGGAATAGTTTCTCAAGTATTAGTCCTAGGAGCAATTGATGCTGATGGTAAGGTTACACTTGTCCATCCCTCTCAAAAAGCAGAAAATGGATTACCGATTGCTTAGTAATGCACCCTGAAATCCTTTCTATAACTTTATTCGGAATTGTTGCGGCATTCACTCCTGGACCAAATAATTTTGTCGCTTTTTACTCTGGTTTCAATTTTGGTATTCTTAGAACATTGCCACATATAATTGGTGTAACTTTAGGATTTCCTTTTTTGTTATTATGCTTGGCTCTAGGACTAATAAATATTTTTAAGCTTTATCCTTTAATTCAAGAGGTATTAAAATATTTAGGCACTATATTTTTAATTTATTTAGCATACAAAATTTCTTTTTCAGTACCTTCAGATCAGGAAAATAAAAATAAAAATCCAATTAAGTTTCATGAAACTTTTATTTTTCAATTTTTAAATCCTAAAGGGGTTATTGCATCAATTATTCTTGTTTCTACTTATATTAATACAGGAGAAACTTTTTTAAGTTATACGACTCAAATTATCATTATGGCTTTAATTGTTTCAGTGACAAGTATAACTCTGTGGACCTTTTTAGGTAAATTTTTCAGGAAATTCGCGGCAAATCAGAAATTTATTAATTACTTTAATTATGCTATGTCACTGCTTCTTTTAACAAGCATAATAACATTTTATTTATAATATGACTCCAGGGAACAAAAATTCTTATAATTCACTCAAAAAAATCACAGTTAATGACAAAGAGTATAATTATTACTCATTGAATGAAGCACAAAAGAATGGACTTGAAGGTATAAATAAACTTCCAAAATCTCTGAAAGTTTTACTAGAAAATTTATTAAGATACGAAGACGACTTAAGTGTAACGAAATCTCAAATAAAAGCGATTAAAAATTGGCTAAAGACAAAAAAATCTAAAACTGAAATTGCATATAGACCAGCAAGAGTTTTGCTTCAAGACTATACAGGAATACCTGCAGTTGCAGATTTAGCTGCCATGAGAGAAGCAGTTAAAGAAAAAAACAAAGATCCAAATACAATCAATCCATTATCTGCAGTTGATCTTGTAATTGATCACTCTGTACAAGTCGACCAGTCCGCTAAAGCAGATTCTTTTGAAAAAAATGTCGATATAGAATTTGAAAGAAATGGTGAGAGATATTCCTTTTTAAAATGGGGACAGCAGGCATTTGATAATTTTAGAATAGTTCCACCAGGAACAGGAATTTGTCACCAAGTAAATCTAGAATATTTGTCAAAAGTTGTGTGGTCAGAAAAATTTAAAGGGGAAAAATATCTTTTTCCAGATACATTAGTTGGAACAGACAGCCATACAACAATGGTAAATGGCTTATCTGTTTTAGGTTGGGGTGTTGGAGGAATTGAGGCTGAAGCAGGAATGTTAGGTCAACCAATTTCTATGTTAATACCAGAAGTCATCGGTTTTGAAATGAAAAACAAAATGCCAGAAGGAACTACAGCAACTGATTTAGTATTAACTGTTGTTAAAATGTTAAGAGATAAAGGAGTGGTTGGTAAGTTCGTTGAGTTTTATGGAGAAGGTTTAAAAAATTTAACTCTTGCAGATAGAGCTACAATTGCAAATATGGCACCAGAATATGGTGCTACTTGTGGCTTTTTTCCTATTGATGAGGAAACATTAAAGTATTTGAAATTTTCTGGAAGAGATCAACAAACTGTCGATATCGTAGAAAACTATGCCAAGGAACAAGGTTTATGGGCGAGTAACGAAATAGAATTTACTGACATTATATCTTTAGATATGTCCACAGTTGTACCAACTATTTCAGGACCTAAAAGACCTCAAGACAAAGTTCTTTTAACAGATGCGCCTAGTTCGTTTCAAAAAGTATTGCAGGAAGCTACAAATAAAAATCAAAAATCAATTTCAAAAGTAACAAATACAGATTATGAAATAAAAGATGGCTCAATATTAATTGCAGCAATAACTTCTTGTACTAACACTTCTAATCCAAATGTTCTAATTGGGGCTGGGCTATTAGCAAAAAAAGCTATTGAAAAAGATTTGCAGGTTAAACCTTGGGTAAAAACTTCTTTAGCACCTGGATCTCAAGTAGTTACAGACTATTTGGCAAAAGCTGGATTAAACACATATCTAGATCAGCTTGGTTTTAATTTAGTTGGGTATGGCTGTACAACTTGTATTGGAAATTCAGGACCACTTCCAGAAAATATTGTTGAAGCAATCCAAAAAGAAAATATTTATGCTGTTTCAGTTTTATCTGGTAATAGAAATTTCGAGGGAAGAATTTCACCACATATAAAAGCTAACTACCTAGCATCACCTCCGCTAGTTGTTGCATATGCAATAGCAGGACATATGGAAGTTGATTTATATAAAGACTCATTAGGAAAAGATAAAGAAGGGAAAGATGTATTTTTAAAAGATATTTGGCCTTCTAATAAAGAGATAGAAGATACTTTAAAAGCATCTCTTAATGCTGATATGTTTATACAAAGATACTCAAATGTTTCTGAGGGCCCAACTCAATGGCAAAAAATTAAAACTGATAAAAGCAGCATCTATAATTGGGATGAAGGCTCAACATATGTTAAAAAACCTCCATTTTTTGACTCTTTACCAGATAAACCAGAGGGATTTAAAGAAATTAATGATGCAAGACCATTATTAATTTTAGGTGATATGGTTACTACTGACCATATATCGCCAGCTGGCAGTATTCAAAAAGATAGTCCAACTGGTGAATATTTCATGAAACACCAAATTTTACCTAAAGATTATAACTCTTATGGATCAAGAAGAGGAAATCATGAAGTTATGATGCGAGGAACTTTTGCAAATATAAGAATTAGAAATGAAATGGCACCTGGTACAGAAGGTGGTTTTACAAAGTTATATCCAGAAGAAAAAGTTCTTCCCATATATGATGCAGTCGTTGAATATAAGAAAAGAGGAACAGATTTAATTGTAATTGGTGGAAAAGAGTATGGAACTGGATCATCTAGAGATTGGGCAGCCAAAGGAACAAAATTACTAGGAATTAAAGCAGTAATTGCTGAGAGTTTTGAAAGAATTCACCGATCTAATTTAATTGGAATGGGAATTTTACCTTTACAATTTACAGATGATGTAAATAGAAAAAACCTTAATTTAATTGGCTCTGAATTAATTAGCATTTTAAATTTAGAAAAGGGTATTAATCCCTCAGACGAAGTAACTGTTGAAATTAAATATGCCTCTGGTGAAATAAAAAAAATTAAAACTTTATGCAGAATTGATACTAAAAATGAATTAGAGTACTATAAAAATGGTGGCATACTTCAATATGTTTTAAGGAATATGATTTAGTTATGGAAGAAGATTTTTCAATTATAAATAGTAATACAAGACAAGAAAAAGTGAGAAATTTTTTTGTTAATAACAAAATAAAAATTATCTCAACAATAGTAATTTTAGTTGTTATCTTAGTTGGTGCTTACAGTTTTAATAGCTATAAAATTAATAAAAAAAAGGAAATTTCAAATAAATTTAATTTAACTACATTAGCTTATTCTGAAAATTCTAAAGAAAAAACAATTCAAAATTTAGTGGAAATTATTAATGAGCAAGACCCAACGTACTCAACTTTATCCCTCTACTTTATTATAGACAACAAACTAATTTCAAACAAAAGCGAAATAAATAGTTATTTTGATATATTGATTGAAAAAGTTACACTTGATAAAGAAATTAAAAACTTGGTTATTTATAAAAAAGCATTATTTAATGCAGACAAAGCACAAGAAGGTGACCTATTAAATATTTTAAATCCATTAATAAATTCAAAAAGTGTATGGAAATCACATGCATTATTCTTAATGGCAGAATATTTTTACTCTAAAGACCAAAAACAAAAATCTAAAGAATTTTTTAATCAAATAATAACTTTAGAAAATCCCAACATAGATATTAAAACTCAAGCACAAAAAAGATTAAATAGAGATTTAAGTGATTAAGTTTTTTTTTATTATTTTAATAATTTTTTCAAGCTGTTCATTAGAAAAAAAAACTTCTTTTAAAGACAAAATTACTTCTGAGAATAAAGAAATAGATTTAAAAAAAAAAGATTATAAAGAAATTATACAAGAAGATTTTAATAAAAATATTAAAATTAATTTATCAAAGATAATTAAAAATAAAAAATTTAAAGAATTAAGAAATAATTATGGTAGAGAAGAATTTAACAGTGATTTTAAAAGTGTTTCAAAATATAAAATAAAAAAAATTAAAAACTTTTCAAATTTTGAACCAACAATAGTTTTTAAATCTGATGGTATTATATTTTTTGAAAAACAAGGTACTTTAAAAAAATATGATTATTCACAAAAATTAATATGGAAAAAAAATTTTTATTCCAAACAAGAAAAAAAATCAAATATTTTACTTAATATAACACATGAAAACGATATCTTAATAATTACAGATAATTTATCAAAATATTACGCTGTTGACTCAAAAAATGGAGAACTATTATGGAGCAAAAGAAACTTAACTCCATTTAATTCTCAAATTAAAATTTATAAAGATAAATTTTATATTCTTGATTATGAGAATATACTTCATTGTTTTTCAATAAAAAATGGAAACAGAATTTGGAGCTATCAAACAGATAATTTTTTTGTTAAGTCGAAAAAAACATTATCGATTATAATTGAAAATGAAAAAGTTATTTTCAGCAATTCAATTGGTGATATTACAGCTTTAGATGCTAATAAGGGATTTTTACTATGGCAAACACCAACTCAAAATAATTTAATTTATGCTGATTCAGCATCATTGATAACCTCTGATATAGTGTTGGAGAAAGACTCTATTTTTTTTTCAAATAATAGAAATGAGTTCTATTCTGTTAATATAAATAATGGATTTTTAAACTGGAAACAAAAAATCAATTCAAATATTAGACCTGTCATTACTGATGATATAATTTTTACTGTTTCTAATGAAGGTTTTTTATATTATATTGACAGTCTTCGTGGAAATATAATTAAATCTAGTAATTTATTAATTAATTTTAAAGCTAAACAGCGTCAATTTATTAAGCCTATTGGCATAGCTTTAGGTTCAGATAATATTTTTTTATCACTTAATAATGGTATGCTAATAGTTGCAAGTATTCAGACTGGAGAAATCATTAATACTTTTAAATTAGATGGCAATCAAATTTCAAAACCATTTATCTTAGATAATAAACTATACATAATTAAGGATAACTCGATAATAGAATATAAGTAAAAATGTTTCTTAAATTCCTTAGTTTTATTGGAAGAAAAAAAGTTGTTTTAGATAGAGGCCCTTCACATCCTAAATTTGAGGAAGCAAAACCATGGATGAACAGATACTATGTTTTGATGAGGCATCGACCTAAATGGTTTCCATTCAATATATTGATTCATGAGATGCTAGCAGATGATCATGGAGAAGGAGTTCACAATCATACATTTCCTTATATTACGATAATTTTAAGAGGGGGTTATTGGGAAACATTAAGCACCGGCAAGTATTGGCGTCCACCAGGGTATATTGGTTTCAGATCAGCAAATAATTTACATCGAGTAGATTTAGAAAAAGGAACCAAACCATTAACTTTGTTTATTTCAGGTCCATTTGGGCTAAGGAAAGGACCAAGATCAGAGTATGGTATTGACTTTAAAACTAAAAAAAATTAATGCCAAAAAAATTTGAAAAAAAATTTATATCTTATTGTGAAAATCAAGATCTAGAAGTTAATCCTAATCAAATCACTGTAATTAAAAAATTAGAAGATTACCATCATAGTAATTATAAATCATTTTTTTCAAAATTATTTTCTAAACAAAAATCAAAAAAAGGGTTTTATTTATATGGCGGTGTAGGTGTTGGTAAAACAATGATTTTAAACTTCTTTTATGATCATCTTGACGATAAAAAATTTAAACAGCATTTTAATGAGTTTATGTTAAGTTTTCATGATTTTGTTCATGAACGAAAAGAAAAAAATGAAGAAAATATTATCAATCAATTTGTTAAAAATTTAAAATCAAAAGTTTCATTAATATATTTTGATGAGTTTCAAGTAACGAATATTGTTGATGCAATGATTTTAGGAAAACTATTTGAACAAATCTTTAAAGAAGATATTAAAATTATTCTTACTTCAAATACCAAAATTTCAGAACTTTATAAAGAGGGTCTTCAACGCGAACAATTTATACCTTTTATAAAAATAATGGAAGATCAATCAATCGAATATGAATTAAAAATTGAGGATGACTACAGAAAATCTAATGACAATCAAAAACAAAGATATTTTTTTCCACTTAATCAAGAAACCAATTTTAAGATTAACAAATTCTTTAGAACGATAACAAAGGATAAAAAACAATCTTCAATTACAATTAATGTAAAGGGAAGAGAATTTAAAATAGAAAACTTTTATGAAGGCGTAGTAAGAATAAAATTTAATGAATTATGTGATCAAAATTTAGGAGCAGAAGATTACTTGGAAATAATTAAAAACTGTAAATTTATGGTAATAGATCAAATACCTCAATTTAATGATGTGAATTCAAATCAACAACAACGTTTTATCACTTTGTTAGATATAATTTATGATAAAGATATTTCATTAGCAGTTACAGCTGATCAAAATTTAGATAAATTTACCTCTTCAAGATTGTTAGAAAAACCATTTAAACGTACGATTAGTCGTTTGTATGAGCTTACATTGAGGAAGTATAATTAATGAAACAAGAATTCTATAAACTTCAAATTAAGACTAATGGTCAAAAGTTATATGAGTTTACTAATGATACAATTCATTGGATTAGTCAAAATAACTTTAAAAATGGTATTCTTAATTTAAGTATTCAGCACACAAGCGCCTCATTAATTGTACAAGAAAATGCAGATCCAGATGTGCAAACAGATTTAATAAATTATTTTGATAAATTAGCCCCTATGGATAAAAAGCTCTATATTCATACTACAGAGGGAAAAGATGATATGCCTGCACATATAAAATCTACATTAACAAATAATCAAATTTCTCTAAGCGTGAAAGATAGCGAATTATTGCTTGGAACTTGGCAGGGCATATACTTATTTGAGCATAGATTAGAAGCTCAAAAAAGAACTATAATTCACCATTTTATTGGTGAATAAAATTAACTTATTTTTTCTTCAATGATTGAAATGCTTCAAGAGCTGCAGCTCTAGCTTTTTCATGAACCACAATAGGCCCGGGATAATCTTTACCAATAATTGTTTTTATAGCCTCTTGATATTTTAATTCCATTTCCCACGGTTTATGAATAAATTTATTTGGAACATTTTTGAGCTCAGGAACCCATTTTTTTACATAAATTCCCTCTTTATCAAATTTTTCACCCTGAAGTATTGGATTAAATATTCTAAAGTAAGGTGCAGCATCTGCGCCACAACCAGCAACCCATTGCCATTGAGCAACATTATTTGCTTTATTAAAATCTAGTAGACAATTTCTAAAATGCTTCTCACCTTCAGTCCAATTAATTCTCAAATGTTTGACTAAAAATGAACCAACAACCATTCTTATTCTATTATGCATCCATCCAGTCTGATATAATTCTCTCATACCTGCATCGACTATAGGATAACCGGTCATTCCTCTTTTCCATGCTTTTAAGAATTTCTCATTTTTTACCCAAGGGAATTTATCAAATTCCTTTCTAAAATTTCCTTTTAAGAATTCTGGGAAATAATTAATTAAACTATGCGAAAACTCTCTCCAACCAAGTTCATTAATATATTTTCTATAACCAATTCCTTTTGATTTGATTTCAGAACATTTTTTCCAAATACTCCCTACATGAATTTGGCCATGTTTGATGTAAGGGGATAATTTAGAGGTTCCTTCAAGAGATGGTATATCTCTAGAGGTTCCATAATCTTTAATTTTATTTTCAATTAAGTTTATAAGTATTTTTTTTGATTCATTTTCTGAAACTTGCCAATATTTTTCAAATTTTTTATACCAATTTTTTTTTGGTAAAATATCTTTTGCTTCAATACATTTCTTAAAATATGAAATCTTTTTAATTTTTTTTTTAACGGTATAATTTTTACTTGGTGGCTGATTTAGATATACTTGTTCAGCATTTCTCCAAAAAGGGGTAAACACCTTAAAGGGAGTTCCATCATTTTTTTTTACCTCTTGAAATTCATTTAAAATATTACCTTTGAAATATTTATAATTAATTTCATTTTTAATAAATATATCACGTATTTTTTTTCCTTTAGTAATAACATCTGGTTCATAAATTTTATTCCAATAAATTGAAATATTGTCTTTTTTATTAAATTTAGAAAAAATCTCTAATTCCTCACCTATTACTATTTCAAGGTTAATTTTATAATTTGATAATTCTTTTTTTAAAGTTTCTAGAGATTTGAACACCCACCATTTTTGAGCTTCTCTTTTGTCATCAAAATCATTTTTATTATAAATATATAATGCAATTACATTATCATGATTTTGTGTTGCAAAAGATAAAGCGGGATTATTTTCAATTCTAAAATCCTCTCTTATCCAAAAAATACCTATGCTACTCATTGGTTTAATTTTGGTTAATTAACTTTTGATACATTTCTTGATCAGTATCTCCCTCACAACCAAAAATCAAAACGTTAGATTTTTCATTTAGATCTAATTTTTCTTTAATTTCTTGATCTTCACAACTTGTAATCAGACTGATTACTCCAGGCGCTGAATTTTCTCCTGCAATTATTTTATCATCACTAAAGCTCGAATTTCCAAGTAGTTTCATAGTTTTTGCAATATCATCATCTGGTAAACTAATACAATGTTTAACTGAATTTTTGAGTATTTCCCATGGGACCAATGATACTTCACCACAAGACATACCACCCATTAAGCTTTCTCTTTTAATATCTATTTTTTCTATTTTACCAGTTTTAATGCTTTCCAGTACACACGCAGCACTATCCGGTTCAACAACTATAATTGTTGGAACATAGTCCAAATATCTTGCAATACCCGCAACCATGGCAGCAGCCATGCCGCCAACGCCAGCCTGTAAAATGATGTGAGTTATTTTCTCTTCCTGGATTTGATTAGTTATCTCCTTCATCATGACTGTATAACCTGCCATTGTATACTTGGGTACGATCATATAATCTTTCCAAGCAACATCCTGAACTATTTGCCAATTATTTTCAGTAGACCGCTTTATGCATTCCATCAAAGATTTTTCATAATTACCTTTTACTTTAACTACATCTGCTCCTAGATCAGACATAGCTTTGCCTCTTGCATCACTTACAAATTCACTAATAAATATTTTACATTTTAATCCCAATCTTCTTGCACCCCAGGCAACTGACCTTCCATGATTACCAGCAGTAGCTGTTGCTACTACCATATCTTTATTTCCTTTGGTTATTTTTTCTACTGCATAAGCCCCGCCTAAAGCTTTAAAAGATTTTAAATCAAATCTATGATTTTCATCTTTGTAAAAAATTTTTTTTAAATTTAATTCCTTTGAAAGTTTATTTAAAGAAAGAAGTGGAGTTGGAGAATAACCCTTCCACTTGGAAATACTATTATAAGCATCATCAATTTCTTCTGAGGTTAAAGAACTTAGAATTTCTTTTTTATTAAATGAGTAATTTTTATTGTTTGTAAATTCTGTATATTTCCATTGATGACCGTTAGATAAGATAGTCATACACTAACAATCTAGAGTATTATCTTTTTCCCACTTTGTAACATCTTTTTTTTTTATCAAAACTATCTTTTGACTTGAATTCATTCATTTCCGAACTTCTTAACTTTATGTAACTTTCAACTACATCTTTGCCAAAAGCATCATTCATATCTTTATTATTTTTTAATAAATTTAATGATTGCTCAAGTTCATCGGGTAGCTTAGGTAAGTCGGGATATTTAGCGTGGTCTTCATACATATTGCAATCTAAAGGTTTACCTGGATCAACTTTATTTTTTAAACCATATAGACCAGCTGCTAAAACACTTGCTTGTAATAAGTAGGGATTAGCAGAACCATCCATTAATCTTAATTCAAATCTTCCTGGATCAGGAATTCTAATCATGTGTGTTCGATTGTTACCTGTGTAGGAAATACTACTCGGTGACCAAGATGCTCCAGATTTTGTAGGTGGTGCATTTATTCTTCTGTAACTATTGATTGTAGGGTTAAAAAACGCAGATAAAGATGATGCATTTTTAATTACTCCACCTAAAAAATTATAGGCCATTTTACTTAAACCAAGTTTATCTTTATTATCTAAGAATTTATTTTTACTACCTTGCCAAACTGATACGTGAGCATGACAACCATTGCCGGTTAAATTTCCAAATGGTTTAGGCATAAATGTTGCTCTTAATCCGTGCTTTTCAGCAATTGTTTTTACCATAAACTTAAAAAACGTATGTCTATCTGCAGTTTTTAGGCAATCTGAATAATCCCAATTCATTTCAAATTGACCGTTAGCATCTTCGTGATCATTTTGATAAGGGCCCCATCCCATTTCAATCATACAGTCACAAATTTCCTTAATTAAATCATACCTTCTCATTAATGCAGATTGGTCATAACAAGGTTTAGACTGAGTATCTCTTGGATCTGCAATTGAGTTTCCGTCTGTTGAAATTAAAAAATATTCACACTCAACGCCCGATTTCATTGTTAAATTTTGTTTTTTAAGTTTTTTTATTTGATTTTTTAACATTACCCTGGGTGATGCATCTACTGGTTTGCCATTCATCCATAGGTCAGATGCTAACCATCCAACTTCTTTATTCCATGGAAGTTGAATTAAACTATCTGGATCAGGAATTCCAAACATATCAGAGTCTGCTGGCGTCATATCTAACCATGCTGCAAATCCAGCAAAACCAGCTCCTGCATTTTGCATTTCTTTTATGGCGTGAGCAGGGACTAATTTTGATCTTAATACACCAAACAAATCTACAAAACTGATTAAAAAATATTTAATTTTTTTTTGCTTAGCAATTTGAAATAAATTTTTAGACACAATTTAAGTTAACACAATTATTTGAAAAAAGATAAAATTGTTTCTTTATAATAAATTAAATTTACAACGATAATTACAATTATGGCTAGTATCACACCATACTTAGCCTTAGGAAATGCTACCCCTCTCATTTTTGAGGGCCTTAGTTCTTCTTTTTTATCTTCCATAAATTTAGAACATAAAAAAGGGCGCTACATTTAAGCAGCGCCCAAATTTTAATTTAAATTACCAATCGGTAATATTGCTTTTATGGTCGTTAGCACCATGTCTTTTTTTAGCTAGTCTATTAAGTTCTTCACTCTCAGATTTAGCTGTTAAAACATGCCAACCAACCCACAAAATAATAGCAATGATTACCAGTATTCCTTCACTAGATCCAGCACCAGGATAAACAGCACCAGCAACCTCTTCAGCTGGTTTGTTAAGGTGATCTATCCAGTTTGTAACTGTAGCCATATATTACTCTCCTTTACCTGGTTGCGGACGCAACTGCTTTTTCGTCCTCTTTAGCAGTCTCCATTATTTCATAGTCTAGTCCAGCTATCTCAACTTCACGAGGGATTCTTAATTTACCCATACCATGAAGAACTCTAGCTATGACGTAGCCCGGTATTAGTCCAAGAACAACGAACATTATTAATGCACCGATGAATTGACCTAATGGGTTAATTGTAGCATAAGTTGTTCCATCCCACATAGCGCCAACACTGTAACCAGATGATGGGTAACCATTTAAGACAAAACCGCAAATTACTAGACCAATAAATCCAGCATATCCATGTACCGCTACTGCACCAACTGCATCATCAATTTTGAACTTACGTTCAACCCAGTAATGTAGTTTGTATGAAATAACAACACCGATCATACCGATGATCATTGCTTGAATTGGATGATATAAATCATTTCCAGCTGAAGCACATATTATACCTGCTAGTCCACTAGAGTATGTCCAGAAAGGATCACCTTTAGCAATCCAATAACCGGCTAATAATCCTCCTGATAATGACATCAAGAAGTTAAAAGTTATACCACTAAGTGTAGTAGGGGTTACGTATATGTTTGTAGCTGTCCAATAACTTATGCCTTCCATCCCATATTCGGGTCCAAGGTCAAAGATTGGTATATTACATGCTGCATAAAATCCCCAGAAGCCAGTATAAATTAAAAATAATCCAATTGTTACTAGCCAAGGATTTCTTGGTCCAATGTTTCTTGGTTCACCACTAGATGAAAACTTACCTATTCTTGGTCCTAAAACAAATAGAACACCTAAAGCAAATCCACCTGCAATAGCGTGAATAACTCCTGACGCATAAGCATCATGATATCCTAAAAGTTTTAACATCCATCCATCAAAGTGCCATCCCCAAGCAGCATCGATCGTCCAAAAAACAGATCCAATTGCAATTGCCAAAATTCCAAATGCAAAAGTTGTTATTCTTTCAATAATTGCTCCTGACACGATAGAAGCAGCAGTCCATGAGAATAATAAGAATGCAGCCCAGAAGACACCAGAAATATGGTCTCCTAGATTTACAGCCATTAAATCACTTGTTGCCGTATACCATGTTGCACTAAATGCAGACTCGTCTGTAATGAGAGCGGTGCTTTCATTCATTATTGATGGTGCCAATCCCGGTCCTGTAGGAAAAGCCCAGTATATCCACCAACCAAACAAAAACCACGTTACTGTAACCAATGGTATCAGCATAGTATTTTTCATTAGAGTATGTTGATGGTGTTTGTATCGAGAAGCTCCAACTTCATACATACAGAAACCGACGTGAATTAAAAACATCAGTACTACAGTTACCCAGTAGTAAAATTCTGTAAATATGGTTGTAAGAGCAGCCAACTGATCAGTCATATTCTCTCTCCATATTAGTTTATAGAAAACCCTATTAAATTTTACGATTCGATACAAACATAAAATACTTAAAAACCTAGCATGAACGCTAAGTTTTTAAAATTTATCAACTAATGATTGTATACTTAAAATTTTAAATAAGCTTTTTTCAAATCAACAAGAGGGTGTTTTGGAGACATTTGAAACTTAACTAAAAGTTCTCTTGCAATCATATCTCTATCTTGTTGATTGTTTGGTAGCTTAATTGATTTTGGAATTGTAACCCAACCATTTGCATTTCTACAAAATACTGCAGGTCTATCTTCTTCATAGCCCATATGGACATCTTCCAGCCAATTTAAATCATCCCATCCCATCGCCTCTATGTATTTCTTAAGAAATGGAGTTAGCTTAGAATAGTCAGGTAAAAGATTAACATCGTATCTGTAACCAATAGACTGACCAATCATTTTTTCTCTAGCAGTCTCTTTCTTTTTACCTAACTGACCTTTTACCTCTTTTGTTTTTGCTACTTTTTTATTTTTTTTCTTTGGCATAGTTACCTCTATATTTTGTGGTAGTTATCAACACCAACTGTGTAGTTAGTTCCAGCTAATGGAACTTTTGCTAAAGCTGATGCTTCTGATGTTAAAGCAGCTAAATCTTCGGGCTCTAGAGAGTGGATATTCGTTTTACCACAAGCTCTTGCTAAAAGCTGAGCCTCTAAAGTCATTGAGTGAAGATAATTATAAACTCTTAATGCAGCATCATCAGGGTTTAATCTTGCTCTTAATTTAGGATCTTGAGTAGCAACACCAACTGGGCATCGTCCAGTATGGCAGTGATAACATTCACCTGCTTTTACACCCATTTCTTTTTCAAAGTTTGCCTCAGGAATGTCTTTGTTGCAATTTAATGCAATCATGGACCCTGTACCAATAGCTATTGCATCAGCTCCAAGAGCTAAAGCTTTAGCCATGTCAGCACCGTCTCTTACTCCACCAGCATAAATTAATGTTACTTTTCCAGTTTTACCTACATCATCAATCGCTCTTCTAGCTTCTCGAATTGCAGCAATACCAGGAATTCCTGTGTTTGCAGCAGCAATGTGTGGGCCTGCTCCAGTAGATCCTTCCATACCATCTAGATAAATAGAGTCTGGATCACATTTTGCAGCCATACGCACATCATCATAAACTTTAGATGCACCTAATTTTAATTGAATTGGCACTTTATTTTTCGTTAATTGTCTTAGCTCTTCTACTTTTAAAGCTAAATCATCTGGTCCTAGCCAGTCAGGGTGTCTCGCTGGAGATCTTTGATCAATACCAGATGGTAACGATCTCATCTCAGCAACTTGGTCAGTAACTTTTTGACCCATTAAGTGTCCGCCCATTCCAACTTTTTGACCTTGTCCAATAAATACTTCAATCCCATCTGCTAATTGTGCATGATGTGGATTAAAACCATATCTTGATTGAATACATTGGTAATACCATTTTTCAGAGTATCTTCTTTCATCAGGTATCATTCCACCTTCACCTGAACATGTAGCACTCCCAGCCATAGTTGCTCCTCTTGCTAAAGCAGTTTTTGCTTCATAAGAAAGTGCACCGAAACTCATTCCTGTAATATAAACTGGAATATCTAACTCAATTGGATTTTCACATCTCGGTCCAATAACAGTTTTTGTTTCACATTTTTCTCTGTAACCTTCGATTACAAATCTAGTTAGTGTTCCAGGTAAGAAAACTAAATCATCAAAAGTAGGAATTTTTTTCATCAATGCCATTCCTCGCATTCTGTATCTTCCTAATTGAGATTTAATATGAATATCGTCTATTACTTCAGGTGTGAAGATAGCGTTATGACCTAATAAACTTTTATTTCTTTTACCTTCTTCATGTGCATGGACATCAGCTTTTCCACCAACACCTTTTCCATTTTTTTTAATTTTTTTTGACTTTTTCTTAGGCATTATATTGCTCCCTTCTTCTCTGTAGGTTCCAAATTATCATAATTCCAAAGTTTTTTACCTGCTACAATTTTTTTCATTTTACTTACATCAAAATTTTCACCGATTTCAGCAACCTTTAATTTTCTTTTAAGCCAGTCTTGATCACTAGATGTTAATTCTGAATCTACAGCATCACTACCATAAGAACCAATTTCTCCACCTACGAAAATTGTCCCATCATACATAGAGTCACCCAGGTTAATTCCAACATCTCCAAGGATAATTATTCTTCCTCTTTGCATCATAAAACCTGTGAATGCACCAGCATCACCACCAATAATTATAGTTCCACCTTTCATGTCAATTCCGGTTCTAGCACCAACACTACCTTTACAAATTAAATCTCCACCTCTAATTGCCGCACCAAAACAAGATCCAGCATTTTTTTCAATTACTACTTTACCAGCCATTAAGTTTTCTGCACATGACCATCCAACTCTTCCATTAATTCTAACTATCGGACCATCGCAAGAACCCATTCCAAAATATCCTAAACTTCCTTCAAAAATTAAATTCAGTTTATTTAAAATACCAACTCCGAGACTGTGTTTACCTTGAGGGTTTTTTATTACTATTGTTCCATATCCTTGGCTCATTAAGTTATCGATTTCTTTATTAGCCTCAGGTGCTGTCATGTCTTTAACATCAAGCTCTGTTCTTTTGTTGAAATCTACGTCGTATGTACCAAAATAATAAAAGTTTTCTGCTTCATCAGGATTAAAGAATTTTTGCTGAGTTCTTCCTGTTAAAACTTCAGTGTGCATGCCCATTGATTGGGCTTTTGACTTTTTAGATACTGTTTTTAGATTTGCCATACTTTTACCTCCCCATCAAACGGATCATACGTATCAATTTCTTGTGGTAATACAGATCTAATTGCGATTTCTTCAGATCCCATAGCAACCAAATCATCAGACTCATATAACACCAATGGTTTTGCAGCCATTGTATCTTTTGCCATTCCCAAAGAGTCTTTTGTTGCAACAAAGTAGGTAAAAACACCATCTAAACCTGTTAAAGATGCTTTCATTCCTTCTTCTAAAGTTGCTCCATCTCTCATTTTTTCAGCAATATAAACAGCAATTAATTCTGAGTCACACTCAGACATAAATCTCATACCTTTATTTTCCAAAACTCTTCTGTTATTCCAATAGTTTGTTAATTGTCCATTATGAACTACAGATACATCACTAAACGGATATCCCCAGAAAGGATGGGCAGATTTGATATCTACACCAGACTCTGTAGCCATTCTTGCATGACCTATAGCATGTGTTCCAACAACTTTATCTAAACTATATCTATCACAAACCATTTTAGCGTTTCCAAGATCTTTAATCACTTCTAACGATTTACCCATTGAAAGAATTTCTACACCAGGAATACTTTCTATACGTTGTGAGAATTCCAAAAGGTCTTTAACATTGTAATCAAGTTCATATCTTAAAGAGTAGGGAAGAGTTCTTTCTTCTTTAACTATTTTAGCTCCCATTTCAGCCAGAGTTTCATCTACAATTTTTTTTCTTTCATCGTAAACAGATACATCCTCCATTACTGATGAACTTCCTTCACCTACGTTTTCTCCAACTTTAAAACGCATGATGAAGTTTTTTCCATCGGTATCGCCATATAAAGCGTAACCTGTTGAATCTTCTCCTCTATGTTTTAATGCTTGAAGCATACCTTGTAGTTCACTTCCAACATTTGAAGATTTACCTCTATGAATTAAACCTGCTATCCCACACATATATTTATACCCTTTCTATCTATTTCTGTGACCTACGGTAGACAATCAAGATAAGTGTCCAGATCCCATTGTGTTGTTGCACCAAGAAATCTTTCCCATTCATCGTTTTTGTACCAATGGAAAACTTTATACATTTCATCTGGCATTGCAGATTTGATTACTTCATCCTCTGCCAGTCTATCCAAAGCTTCACCTAAACTTAATGGAAGTTTTTTAACATCTTTACCAGCTTTTTGAGCTTCATAAATATTTCTAGACTCTGGAGCTGCTGGTTTCATTTTCTTACTTATACCTTCATCGCAAGCTTTTAATAAAGCTGCACCTAATAAGTAAGGATTGTGCATCGAGTCTACTGATCTATACTCAAATCTTCCTGGCGCAGAAACTCTTAAACCACAAGTTCTGTTTTGATAACCCCAGTCAGCGTAAACAGGAGCCCAAAATCCTTGATCCCATAATCTTCTATAAGAATTTACAGTTGATGACCCAAGAGCCGTTAACGCTGGTAAGTGTTTCATAATACCTGCAATAGATTGCAAGCCAATTTTACCTGGCATTTGCATATCTTTTGTATCAGGCATGAAAGTATTTGTTCCACCCTCAACATAACTAAACACTCCATCAACACCTGGTAAAGATTTATGACCAAGTTTATTCACTTTAACCGTTCCACCTTTCCATAAAGACATGTTTGTATGACAACCACTTGCAGAAACACCCATAAAAGGTTTTGTCATAAAGCAAGCAATCAAATTATGTTCTCTCGCAACTTGAGCGCAAATTTGTCTGTAAGTAGATAATCTATCCGCATTTCTTAAAACGTTATCATAAGTCCAGTTTAATTCTAATTGACCTGGCGCATCTTCATGGTCACCTTGAATCATATCAAGACCCATAGCATTTGCATATTCTATTACTTGCATAAATACTGGTCTTAATGACTCGAATTGATCAATGTGATAACAGAATGGTTTAGAAAAACCTTTACCTGAAGGTGTTCCATCTTCATTTTTAGTTAACCACATCATTTCAGGCTCTGTACCAACTCTCAATTCTAGTCCGTGTTTCTTTTTAAATTCATCCATGAAAATTCTTAAATTTCCTCTGCAGTCTGAAGTTAAATGACCGCCTGGATTTTTTCTTTCTTCTCTATTTCTGAAACATGTACAAAATACTCTTGCAACTCTTTTGTCCCAAGGTAACTGGACAAACGTTTCTGGATCAGGAATTCCCACTAGCTCCATAGCCTCTGGTCCGTATCCAATGTAATTATTGTGACGATCTAAGAATAAGTTTGCAGTAGAACCGTAAACTAATTGAAACCCTTTTTCTGCAGTTCTTTCCCAATGGTCAGCAGGTATTCCTTTACCCACAACTCTTCCAGTGACTGATATAAATTGAAAATAAATATAAGTTATTCCTAACTCTTTAATTTTAGCTCTTACGTCTTTTACTAATTTGGCACGTCCTGGTTGGTTAACGTGTTTCTCTAGATCTGTCATTTTCACCCCTCAATGAATTTAATTTATTCAAACGTAGCTGAAAAATTTATTTGTGTCTAGGTTTAGAGTCTAGCTCCAAGGAAACGGACTGTTCGAAGTAGGGTGAAGTTCTCCCTTCTCGTAACGGTTGAATCTAAATGGTTTTAACAAATCACTTTCAGTACCAAGAATTTCTTTTGCAACAAGTTCACCAACACCAATCATTTTGTATCCATGGTTTGCATCTGCAATCATATAAACATTTTCAAAAAACCTATCAAAAATTGGAAAAGAGTCTGGCGTCATACATCCAAGACCACCTGAAGGTCCTTTTCTATATAAATCAGATTTACCTTCAAATCTTTTTTGACAATGAGCTAAAGCAGAACACCACATTTCACTAAATGCATCAGTTGTTTGATATTCAGGCGATTCAATTCCATAAGGATCAACATTAACATGATCAAAATGTTTTTTGACTATGTAAGGTGAAGTACCACCTTGAACACCTAATCCTTCTATATCAGGTTTATAATAAATTCCCCAAATTTTATCTGTTAATAATTTTTTAGTTTTGTCTGAATATAACGGAGCGGTCGAGTCTACATGAACTACAGGTGGTTGTTTTCCATCATTTGTTTTCAAAAAATCTGGTTCAACACCAATTACACCTTCTTGTAACATCCAGTATGTCCACATATCAGTTTCATGCATTTTACCGTCTTTACCTTTGATATTTGCTGTTTTAGGTAATTCCAACATGTTCCAAAAATCTCTAGCCCAAGGTCCTGCTCCAATAACAACTTGTTCACATTCAATTATACCTTTGTCTGTTTCTACTCCTGTAACAGCTTGACTATTACTTCCTTTTTTAAATCCCGTTACTTTCACACCTTTCATCACTTGCACACCATTAGATGTAGATTTATTCTCTAGTGCTTTAATTGAATCTTTATTAAATGCGTATCCACCTTTTTTTTCATGAAGCACAGAAGTAATACCCTGCGCTTGCCAATCATCAAAAATACCCTTCATATAATTTGAACAATCTTTTTCACCTTCTATAAATACTGACTCGTATCCAATAGCTTTTTGTTGTTCATAAATAGTAGCAACATCCTCATGCATTACCTCTGGTGATATTTGCAAATAACCAACTGGGTTATATTTAAATGCTTTAGGATCGCTCTCCCACACAGAAACTGAGTGAGCCATTAATTCTCTCATTGCTGGTTGGAAATAATTATTTCTTACAACACCACAAGCAATTCCACTTGCGCCAGCAGCAGTGTCTTTTTTTTCTAAGACAACGATGTCACCAGGGTCTTTGTAAGTTTCAGAAAGTTTCCAAGCAGTACTCAGACCGTGAATTCCACCACCGATAATAACTACTTTAGCTTTAGAAGGTAATGTCGTCATTAGAAAACACTATTTTTTGCAAATAGTAATTAATATAATTTTTTATAGAACTAAAAATTATATATATAATTTAGATATTTCAATTTTTGTGAAATTTATCGCTAATAACTTATATTTTTTAAGGTATCCAGGTATTCATTAAATTCTTTAATGAAAGACTCACTAGGTATTATATTTTTTATCCTTTGGTCTGTTGATGTTTTTTCAAGACGAAAGAATCCTTTTTCACAAGCTTCAGTAATAATTAATGCAGATTTAGGTCTAGATGTTTTAAATAACTTAGTTTTAAGTTCTTCTACAGATAGTTTTTTATTTTCTTTATATGCAGACATTACTAATAACATCATATGATAGTGAGAAGGAGATTTTCTAAAAAAATAATTACTAGCTGTATGAGATTGTCTCATTTGATCTTCCCAAAAATCTAATAAAGTCTTTTTTTCTTTTGGCATTTTTCTTAAGCTCTGACTCTTGATTTGGTTGGATCGTAGAATGGAAAACCAACAACTTTAGCACCAATCCTTTTTTGATGACCATCGATTTTACCTATTTCAACTTCAGTACCAATTTCTGAGTATTGAACATCTATTCTGCAAAGAGCAATATTTTTATTCAAAGTAGAGGACAAGCATCCACTGGTAACTATACCAACCTGTGACCTTCCAATATGAACACAGTCTCCGTGCCCTGCTATTTCTTTTCCATTAAGTTCTAGACCTACCAATTTCTTTTGAGGGTTAGCTTTTCTTTTAATTAATTCCTCTTTACCAATAAAATCTTCTTCTTTTGTTTTCAATGGAACAGCAAAACCTATACCGGCTTCAAATGGATCTTGCTCTCCATCAAATTCAGCGCCAAATAAAATTAAACCCGCCTCAATTCTTAGTTTATCTAATGCAGCAAACCCAGCTGGTATCAACCCATCATCTTTACCTGCTTCCACTAATTTATCCCAAACTTCGGGGGCATGTTTTGGATGACACCAAACTTCATAACCTAATTCACCAGTGTAACCTGTTCTAGAAACAATTAATGGAATACCTTGAAGTTCTTCAATTCTACAAATTGTAAATCTGAACCAGCCCAACTCATCTATCGAAGGCTGTGTTGGCGGTGTAAAGATAATTTTTTTTAAAATTTCTCTACTTTTTGGACCTTGCAAAGATACATTGCTTATTTGATCAGTAGAGTTTTTAACAATAGCATTAAAATTCTTTTTTTTTGCAATCTCTTTTAGCCATTCTCCACCGTACTCATCTCCACATATCCATCTAAAACCCGTTTCGCTTAATCTTAAAAGAGTTCCGTCATCAAACATCATTCCATTTTCGTAACACATTGCAGAATACACAACCTGTCCAACAGAAAGTTTTTTTATATTTCTTGTAAGAGTGAAGTTCATTAATTCTTCAGCGTCAGGACCAATTATTTCAAATTTTCTTAGTGATGATAGATCAATTAATACAGCATCATTTCTACAAGCATTGTACTCATTAACCAAACCATGTTTGGTGTAATCGTTTGGAAGCCAAAATCCTCTAGCATCAACAAAGTTTCTAGTTAATTTTGAAGTTCTTTCATAAAAGCCAGAATTTCTAGTAAGTTTATTTTCAGCGTCTGTTTTCATTCTAAAACCAAATGACTTTCTAAATTCCTTTTTTTTGTCGTAAGTTCTAACAAATATATTGGTAGGATTCCATGAATTACACGGATCTATATCACTTGGACATGCAGTTGTTCCAATTGTTAAATCTTTTAAAGCCTTAAACATTACATAATCACCAGGTCTTGAATAAGATTCATCAGAAATAACAGAATTCAATCCTCCAGCAGAGGTGTTAAAAAATAAATTAATTGCATGCCAACCTTTTTGTTTCTGAACACCATATTTCGACATACTCTCAGTTAAATTATCCGAACAGTTTGGGTGACCAAAATACCCCGCATCTTCATAATATTTTGAAGTACATGCAAGATTAAAAGTATCGTGTTTTCCAACAGTATCTCTTATTACTTCAACAAGTGGCTCATGATCTGTGTCATAAAATTTAGAAAACAAACCTGGTCCAGGAAAAGTATTTCCCATAAATGTTCTAGTGGTTTGCCAGTCTAATCCCTTTTCAATCTCTTTTTCTAATTTTTTTGTATCAAATGCTACGAAGTCAGAACACTGTCTTCCAGTTGGACTAATTACCTGAATATAATCTCCCTTTTTAACCTCATAAGATATTGAAGTTTCTTTATTTATATTTTCTTCATAAGCAGGTTCAAAAACTGGATCAGGAATTACATTTAATTCCTTATCATTAACAATTTTAGCTCTTTTAACAAATATAGTTAAATCAGTTGGTGGATTTTGTTTTGTAACATCCATATCTTCGCCAGGCGCTGAAAATATTGCGTAACATTTATCTTTTGATTTTAATTTAATTTTTTCACCAGGTTCTGTGTCTAAATCAAATATAATTGATGATTTTGAATTAGAAATTTTTAAATTTCTTTTTTTTAATTGATAGTTGGTTGCTAAAATTGTTTCATCATTCCCACCAAGAATATTTCTTACAAAGTTTTTTTCATTGTTTGATTTAAGATTTAATATCCCAACATCTGAATTTCCATGTTTATCAAAACAAATAATCTCACATATTTGATTTCCTTCATTATTGATTATTTCTATTTCATCATCGGGAAAAATTTGAAAACCAGTTAGACCGCCACCATTAACAACATATCTTTCAACTCCAGGTGGCAAAACATTCAAGCCTGGATATTTTATCTCTTTACTTGTTCCTAACATTTTTAAAAATATATTATTGATACCTAGATTATCACTATTTTTATTGTTTAAATATATATATATTTTTTAGAACTAATTATCCTTTACCTGTATGTTCTTTTTGTCATAGACTATTACTATTAATATTAATAAAGGGGTACATATGAAAAAAATAATATCATTATTTTCTGCTTTAATATTAACATTTGCTTTAACTTTAACTAGTGCAAATGCTGATAAAAGCGGAGTAGTAAAAATCCCAACTCACAACTGGTCAAGTCAATTGGTAGGAGCTGAAGTAGTTGGTGAATTATTAAAAATGGTTGGTGAAAAAGTTGAGTATATCAACATGGATTCACAAGCTGTTTATCAAGCCATGGCTGATGGAGACATAGACTTAGTTCATGAAATATGGGAAGGTGCTTTCGGGGCATCATACGATAAAGCTAAAGCAGGTGGAGGAATTGAAGAAATTCTTACACATGATGCAGTAACAAGAGAGGACTGGTGGTATCCAAACCATGTAGAGAAGTTATGCCCAGGTTTACCTGACTGGAAAGCACTTAATAAATGTGCTGACAAATTTGCTAGAGCTGACTCAGGCGGAAAAGGAGTTTTCGTTGGAGGACCAGTTGACTGGCTAAAACATGATGCTGAAAAAGTAGAGGCATTAGGTATGAACTTTATGGTTAAAAATGCAGGTTCAGCAGACGCAATATGGGCAGAGTTAGATGCTGGTGTTGCTCAAAATAAAGCTGTGGTGATATTTAATTGGTCTCCTAACTTTATTGGAGCAAAATATCCAGGAAAATTCGTTGAGTTTCCAAAGCATGATCCTGCTTGCACAAAGGATCCAGCTTGGGGAATTAACAAAACAGCACTATATGACTGTGGTAACCCAGCAGAAGGATATTTGAAACTTGCAGTAAATGCTGATTTCAAAAAAAATCATCCAAAAGGCTATAAAGTTTTAAAACAAATGAACTTTACTACTTCAGATATCGATAAAATGGCAAACTACAAAGATACTGATGGACTTGAAGTTTCAGCAGCAGCAGCAAAATGGCTGGAAGAACATAAGTCTAAGTGGAGTAATTGGGTTAAATAAACATAGATTACTATATTAACGAACCGACTTAATTTAAAGTCGGTTCGTTTTTTTTTTTTTTATGATAAATTAAAACTTAAGCATGAAGAACGAAGCGAAAATATCTTGTAAAAATATCTGGAAGTTATATGGCGAAGCTCCAGAAAAGTTTCTAAAGAACACAAATAATAATCCTACAACAGAAGAGATTAAAAAAAATAATTATATACCTGCTGTAAGAGACGCATCAATAGATGTTAATACAGGTGAAATACTAGTTATTATGGGACTAAGTGGTTCAGGAAAATCAACATTGCTTAGATGTATGTCAAAATTAATTGAACCAACTCATGGCCAGGTATTTTTTGAGGGAAATGATTTGTTAAAAGCTTCTGAAAAAGAATTAATAGATATAAGACGGCATAAGATGGGTATGGTATTTCAACACTTTGCACTTTTACCTCACCGAACAGTTTTGCAAAATGTTGCATTTCCACTTGAGGTTCAAGGACAAGAAATTCAAAAAAGAGAGGAAAGAGCAAAAGATGTAATAAAGCTAGTAGGTTTAGAGGGAAGAGAAAAATATTATCCAAGGGAATTATCAGGAGGACAACAACAAAGAGTTGGTCTTGCGAGATCTTTAGCAGTTGAACCAGATGTTTGGTTTTTAGATGAACCTTTTTCTGCATTAGATCCATTAATAAGAAAAGAAATGCAAAACGAGTTTTTAAGACTTCAAAGTATGTTAAAGAAAACGATTGTTTTTATTACCCATGATTTTGACGAGGCAATTAGATTGGCAGATAGGATAGCAATAATGTATGAGGGATTAATTGTCCAAGTAGGAACCCCCGAAGAATTGATTACAAAACCAGCTACTGATTATGTTGCAGAATTTACAAAAGATATACCAAGATCAAAATTATTAAATGCAGAAAGCATTATGAACGAAAAAGATAAAAAACCTTACGAAAACACAGTTAATTATAGTGATAAAATTGAAAAAATTGCATCAAAAGTTTTAAAGTCAGAAAGTATTTTTTCTGTAGTTGATGATAACAAAGAGATTATAGGTTCAGTGAGTAAAAAAGAATTAATTAAAGCTTTATTTGCTGAAGACAAAAATGAATAAAATTAAAACCATTTTAAGGGGAAATTTTTTTTTTATATTTGGGCCTTTCATTTTCTTGTGGCTCTTACGTTATATTATTCCAAATTATACTATTTCATCTAAAACACCTCATTGGGCTTACATTCCACCAAAAAGTTGCTTAGGTGGTTGTGGATCAATAGATGGACTTATACCTTTTGTTGATTGGACTAATGCATTAATTCAATTTCTAAGAAAGTACGAAATATTTGGTTTATTTACTTTTAGAGATTTTACAAGAGGCATCGCTAATTATGTTGATAAATTTTTAGATTTTACAGAAGCAGTCTTACATAAAGGTTTTCCAAGTTATGATATAGGACCTTTGCCTTGGGTATTTATTTTAACTCTTACAATTATATTGGGGTTTTATTTAAGGGGCTGGAGATTAGCTTTATTGGGTGGGGCATGTTTCTCATATCTAATATTATTTAGCAAAAGAGGTATTTGGGAACTGTCTATGAAATCTTTGGCAGCCATCTCTGTTTCAGCACCTCTAGCAGCATTAATCGGACTGTGTTTAGGTATACTTGCGGTAAAAAGAAAAAGATTTGCAAACTTTTTATGGCCAATGCTTAACATTTTACAATCGTTACCTCATTTTTCATATTTAATATTAGTAGTTATATTTGTTGGAATAGGCACAAAAGCTGGAGTAATAGCAACTGTTATATTTGCATTTCCTCCCATGGCTAGATTAACGATATTAGGCTTACAAAATATATCTCAAGAAATAAAAGAGGCAGGTGTCATGGCTGGCTGCACAAAGTGGCAAATGTTATTTAAAGTTGAGATTCCAGCAGCCAGGTCTCCAATAATGTTAGGGGTAAATCAGGTTATTATGCAATGTCTTGCTATGATTGTTATAGCAGCATTTATTGGTCAACCAGGTCTTGGTCATGATCTATTAATTAGGTTACAAGGTTTAAGATTAGGTGAAGCTTTTGAAATAGGTGTTGCGGTAGTTTTGATTGCAATTACACTTGATAGATATAGTCAAGCTTTAGCATTAAAAGAGCCCGAAAGAAGAGAAGGTAATTTTTTTAAAAGACATCCATATTTATGTACAAGCATTTTTTCAATAATAATTTGTACTGTTCTAGTTTTTATTTCCCCATTTTTTAATGAATATCCTAAGGAGTATACTATTTCAGCATCTGTATATTTAGATAATGGTATCAAATCGTTTACAAGGTCATTATTTGTACCATTAGGGATTTTTAGAGACTGGATGTTAATATATTTTTTGATGCCTCTTAAATCTATATTTCAATCTATGCCATGGACAGGTGTTATATTATTTGTAGGAGCAATTGGATGGAAGCTTGGTAAAATAAGATTGGCTTTGACAGTTATGCTGTTTGTATTTTTTATTGCTTCATCTGGCTATTGGGTAAGGGCAATGATTACGGTGTACATGGTTTTTGCTTCATTAGTTATTTGTGCTCTAATTGGAATACCATTAGGAATATGGGCATCTAAGAAAGAAAGTAGAACAAAGCTCGTTTTAAATATTTGTGATATTTTTCAAACATTTCCGTCATTTATTTACTTGCTTCCAGCAATAATGTTATTTCAAATTAGCGATGTTTCGGCAATATTTGCAATAGTAATTTATTCTTCAATACCAATGGTTAGGTATACTGTTTTTGGTTTAAGAAATGTGCCTCAGCAAATTATAGAAGCATCTATTACTTCTGGGTGCACTGACAGACAATTATTATGGAAAGTAAAAATGCCACTAGCTTTTCCTGAAATAATACTTGGAGCTAATCAAACATTAATGTTTGCATTATTTATGGTTATGATTGCAGGATTTATTGGAACAGTTGATTTATCTCAAGAAATATTTAGGGCTTTATCATTTAGTGACGGAGGCAAAGGCTTAATAATTGGTTTATGCGTTGCATTTATAGGTTTAACTGCTGACAGAATTTTAGTTGAATGGTCATCACAGATGAAATCAAAATTAGGCTTTAAAGTTTAATTTTAATTTATTTGATGAAAAAATTTATAGTATCAATTGACCAAGGAACGACATCATCTAGAGTGGTTTTGTTTGATACTAAAGGGAACATTAAATTTATTTCACAATATGAATTTAAACAATTCTTTCCTAGAAATGGTTGGGTAGAGCATAATCCAAATGAAATTTGGTCGACAACAATTAAAGCACTAAAACAAGTAATTAAAAAAGCTAAGAGTTTAAAAGGTCATATACTTACTATTGGAATTACAAATCAAAGGGAAACTACAATTTTGTGGAATAAAAAAACTGGAAAACCTATTTATAATGCGATCGTTTGGCAAGATAGAAGAACACAGGAATATTGTAAATCTTTAAAGAATAAAAATTATGAAAATATTTTTAGAAAAAAAACAGGATTATTTATAGATCCTTATTTTTCTGCTACTAAAATAAAATGGATTTTAGATAATGTAAAAGTTTCAAAAAAGTTACTAAAAACTAATAATTTATTATTTGGTACAGTAGATACATTCTTAATATGGAAATTAACTAAAGGTAAACAGCATTTAACCGAAGCTACCAACGCAAGCAGAACCATGTTGTTTAATATCAATAACAATAAATGGGATAATGAAATTTTACAGAAATTAAAAATCCCAAGTAGCATCTTGCCAGAGGTAAAAAATTCTGCAGATAATTTTGGAAAAACAGACAAGAGAGTTATAGGAAAAGAAATACCCATTTCAGCTGTGTTAGGGGATCAACAGTCAGCTGCCGTAGGACAAGCTTGTTTTGAAAAAGGATCTATAAAAAGCACTTATGGTACTGGTGCTTTTATAATAATGAACACTGGATCAAAAAAAATTAATTCAAAAAATAAGTTATTAACTACAATTTGCTATAGATTGAATAATAAGACCACGTATGCTCTTGAAGGATCTATTTTCATAGCAGGAGCAGGCGTACAATGGTTAAGGGATAAAATTAAATTAATAAACAATGCTTGTGAAACTGAAAAAATAGCTAAATCAACAAAAAGCAATAATGAAGTTTATGTCGTCCCAGCTTTTAGTGGAATAGGCGCACCTTATTGGAGACCTGATGCAAGAGGTTTAATAACAGGACTTACAAGAGATAGTGATTGGAAGACTTTAGTGAGAGCAACCGTCGAGTCTGTTGCTTATCAAAGTTATGATTTATTTTATTCAATGAAGAAAGATGGCTTAAAGCCTAGAATAGTTAAAATTGATGGTGGCATGGTAGCTAATAATTGGTTTTCACAATTTTTGGCAAATGTAATTAATTTAAAAGTAATTCGACCTAAAGTTTTAGAAACCACTGCTCTTGGAGTGGCTCTGTTGGCAGGTTATCAAGTAGGAGAATTCAAATCATTAAATCAGATTAAAAATACATGGAAAAAAGATAAAGCTTTTAAGCCAAAAATTAACAAAAAACTTAGAAATCATATATTGCATGGTTGGAAGCAAGCAATTAAAAAAACCTTAGCATAAAGATAAAAATGAAAAAAATATTAATTGTTGGTGCGGGAGCTATGGGAGCTGCTTTCTCAATACCATTGTTAGATAATGGTCACTCGGTTACTTTAACAGAGCCATACAACTTTAAATTATTACAAAAATTAAACTCAAAAAAAAAAATTCACCCATCATTGAATATAAATTTACCAAAAAAATTAAAAATAAATAAATTTTCAAGTGACATTTTAAATAGCAAATGGGACTTAATTGTAATTGCTGTGAGTTCGATCGGAATAGACTTGATTGGAAAAAATCTATCAAAAATTAAAAATAAATCACCTATTTTAGTGTTAACAAAAGGTCTTAAATTAGATGGTAGAAATTTGATTTCAATGTCTAGCTTATTAAGAAAGTATAATAAAAATTTAAATATTTCAGTTTTGAAGGGCCCATGTTTAGCAATAGAATTAGCTAAAAAAGTTAAAAGCTTCACCGTTGTTGCAAACAAAAATATTAACATTGCAAAAAAAATTGGAAAATTAATTTCAACAAATTATTATCAAACTGAATTTAGCAGAGATGTTAATGGAGTTGAGTTTTTATCTGCTATAAAAAATATTTATTCAATGATAATTGGAGCTGGACAGTGGCACAATACATCATCGGCTTTATTTAGAAAATCAATTGATGAAATGAAATATCTTGCAAATTATTTTAAAGGAAAAAAAGAAACTGTCTATGGCTTGGCAGGTTTGGGAGACTTATACGTAAGTGCAATGGGAGGAAGAAATAGTAAAATGGGAGAATATCTTGGAAAAGGCTATACTTTTACCCAAGCAAAGAAAAAATTTATGAAAAATGATACAGTGGAAGGTGCTGATTTAGCAATAGAAATAGCTCCTTTTATATTTAAAAAAATTAATAAAAGAAAAATTCCATTAATGTTTTCTTTGTTGATAGCAATTGTTAAAAATAAAAAATTAAAAATAAATTATTAATTATTATTATGGTCAATTGGAATTATCCTACCACTATGTGGATAGGAGAAAATAGAATTGAAGACTTATCCTTAGCATGTAAAAAGTTAAATATTTCAAATCCATTATTTGTAACAGACAAGGATTTAATTAACTTGGATTTAATAAAAAATATAATATTAAGATTAAAAAAAAGTTTTCAAAATTTAGTTACCTTTTCTAATTTTACGGGAAATCCGATTGGAGAAAATGTAGAAGAAGGTGTTAAAGTTTATAATACCTCAGACTGTGATGGCGTAATAGCTTTAGGAGGCGGAAGTGGTTTAGATGTTGGAAAAGCTATAGCATTTATGTGTAATCAATCTCGACCGTTATGGGATTTCGAAGATATTGGTGATTACTGGACAAGAGCTGATAGTTCTAAAATTTCAAAAATTATTGCAGTTCCAACCACTGCTGGAACAGGATCTGAAACAGGTAGAGCATCTGCAATTATAAATAAAGAAACAGGTGCAAAAAAAATTATTTTTCACCCAAAAATGTTACCTTCGATTGTTATTTTAGATCCTTTACTTACAATAGATTTATCTCCAAGATTAACAGCAGCAACTGGAATGGATGCACTAGCTCATAATTTAGAAGCGTTTTGTGCGCCAGGATATCATCCAATGGCTGATGGTATGGCAATAGAAGGAATGAAATTAATTAAAAATTCATTAATTAAAGCATTTACAGATGGAAAAGATGTTAACGCTAGAATGGATTTACTTTCAGCTGCTTCAATGGGCTCGACTGCGTTTCAGAAGGGATTGGGAGCAATTCATTCATTGAGCCACCCAGTAAACGGTAAATTTAATGTTCACCACGGCTTATCAAACGCAATATTTATGCCTTATGTTTTAACATTTAATAAACCTTCAATCGAAAATAAAATAATATCGATTTGTGATTATCTTAATTTAAATAAACAATTTGATAGTTTTTTAAATTGGATTTTAGAATTAAGAAATAATTTAAATATTCCACACAAATTATCAGAAGTGATGGATTGTAATAATATTGATTTAGATGAACTTTCTTTAATGGCATTTGAAGATCCATCTACAGGAGGAAATCCCAAAAAATTAAGTCAAAATGATCTAAAAGAAATGTATATAAAAAGCATTTCTGGAGAATTATTTTAATGAAAAAAATATTGATAGTAGAAGGAAACTTACGAGAAGAAAATCAAAGTTTTTCTGAGGCTGGAATTCAAACACATACAGAAAGCCTTAAAGATAGTTTGGCGTATTTTACAGATAAATTAGAAACCCACGTGGTTAATCCTTCCTCAGATGAAAATATTCATAAAAATATTGATACACTTGAAAGCTACGATGGTCTTATTTGGGGAGGCAGTAGTTTAAATATTTATAACAATACTCCAGAAATAAAAAGACAAATTGAATTTATGAAAGAGTGTCAGAAAAAAATTAAAAAAATTCTAGCAATATGTTGGGGTATGCAAGTAGCTGTGACTGCAGCAGGAGGAGAGGTGAAAAAAGCGACAAAAGGATCTCATAGAGGGATTGCCTCAAATATAGAAATTAATGAAATTGGTTTAAATCATCCAATCTATAAAAATAAAGATCAAAAATTTAATACACCAGCATTTAATTTTGATGAAGTAGTTACAATGCCAGAAAATTCAATTTTATTAGCCTCAAACTCAATAAATAACGTTCAAGGAATAAATTTCAAAGTTGGTAACTGTAATATATGGGGCCTACAATACCACCCTGAGATTACTTATAATAAAATGATCAATTTGATTATTTTCAGAAAAAAAAGACTTTTAGAAAAAGGTGCATTTAAAGATGAGAATGAGATAGATAATCACATTCAACATATAGAAACTGAGAATAATAAATTAGATAAAGTTTCTAGAATGAGAGAATTAGAGAATTGGTTAAACTACTTAAATTTAGAATAAACCTTCGATTTCACCTTTGTCATTTAATTTTATTGAGTCGGCCGCAGGAACTCTTGGAAGTCCTGGCATTGTCATAATTTCTCCACACACAACAACTATAAATTCTGCTCCAGAAGAAAGTCTTACCTCCCTTACAGGTAAAACATGACCTGTGGGCGCACCTTTTAAA
>CACKZG010000008.1 GCA_902604545.1 uncultured Pelagibacteraceae bacterium | reverse complement strand
TCAAATTCTTTTTATACACATTGTTAGGTTCTGTTTTGATGTTGGTTGCAATAATTTCAATTTATTGGATTACAGGAACAACTGACGTGGTTCAACTATACGATATTGGAATTGATGTTAAATATCAAAATTTATTGTGGTTAGCATTTTTTAGTTCATTTGCTGTTAAAACACCTATGTGGCCAGTTCATACATGGTTACCAGATGCTCACGTTGAAGCTCCTACAGCAGGATCTGTATTACTAGCTGCAATTTTGTTAAAGATGGCTGGATATGGTTTTATAAGATTTTCTTTAGGTCTTTTCCCAGTTGCATCAGAGGTATTTACACCTTTAATTTACACCTTGAGTGTTATAGCAATCATATTTACTTCACTGATAGCTTTAATGCAGGAAGATATGAAAAAGTTGATTGCTTATTCATCAGTAGCGCATATGGGCTTTGTAACTTTAGGTATATTCACTTTGCAACAACAAGGTATTGAAGGAAGTATAATTCAAATGATAAGCCATGGCTTAGTTTCAGCAGCATTATTTTTAACTGTTGGTGTAGTTTATGACAGAATGCATTCTAGATTGATAACTACGTATGGTGGACTAGTTTCTGTAATTCCAAAATATTCAATATTGTTCATGTTATTTGCTTTAGCGTCTCTTGGTTTACCTGGAACAAGTGGATTTATTGGTGAGTTTTTAATATTAATGGGAGCTTTCAAGGATAATTTTTTAGTAGCTGTTATAGCTAGTATTGGGGTGATTTTAGGTGCTGCATACATGTTGTGGCTGTATAAAAGAGTAGTATTTGGAAAATTAATAAACGAAGATCTTAAAAAAATTTTAGATTTAAATAGATCTGAATACTTTGTTTTAAGTTGTTTGGCTGCACCAATCTTGTTTTTTGGTTTTTATCCTGATCCATTAATAAAAACTATTGAAGTTTCTGTTACTGATTTAATTAATATGCATAACACAAATATAGCCAGTAAATAATATGGAAAATTTAAATTTAATATTACCTGAAATTTTTATTTCTCTATCAATTATGTTTCTACTTATTTTAGGTGTGTTCAAAAATGACAGTTCTAAAATTACGTTCAATTTATCTTTGTTTGCAATCTTAATTACAACAATAATAACAATCAATGAAACTTTCTCTGTAACTAGAGAAACTTTGTTTAATGAAAGTGTTGTGATTGACAGTATGTCCTCGCTAATGAAAATTATAACTTTAATTGGAGGTTTTATAGTTTTAGTTATTTCGTCAACTTATTTAAAAACATTTAAAATATATAATATAGAATATCCTATTCTTATTTTGAGTTCTATTCTTGGTATGATGGTAATGATCAGCTCAAATGATTTAATTGTTTTTTATATGGGCTTAGAATTACAGTCATTAGCTCTTTATGTTTTAGCTACATATAACAGAGATCAATTAAAATCATCAGAAGCGGGTTTGAAATATTTTGTTTTAAGTGCATTATCATCAGGACTTTTATTATACGGATGTTCTTTAGTTTATGGTTTTTCAGGTTCTACTAATTTTGATATAATATCAAATCAACTAAATTCTGAGGAATATGTTTTAACTTTTGGAATTGTGTTCATATTAGTTGGTTTAGCATTCAAAATTTCTGCAGTTCCATTCCATATGTGGGCACCTGATGTTTACGAAGGATCTCCAACAACTGTAACTTTGTTTTTTACAATAGTACCAAAGGTAGCTGCTTTGACTGTATTTATTAGATTTTTATATGTTCCTTTTTTAAATTTAATTGATCAATGGCAAATGATAATAGTTTTCTTATCTATAGCTTCTATGGTTTTTGGAGCAGTTGCTGCTATAGGGCAAACTAATATTAAAAGACTAATTGCTTACAGTTCTATAGGACACATTGGTTACACATTGGCTGGTTTAGCCACAGCATCAAACGAGGGTATTCAAAGTTCGATAATTTATATTTCTATTTATGTTGTTATGAATTTAGCTCTTTTTTCATGTCTATTAATGTTAAGAAGAAAAGATCAATATTATGAAGATATTGATGATCTCTCAGGATTATCAAAAAATCATCCATTGTTGTCTTTGTGTTTGTTGTTAATACTATTTTCTTTAGCAGGCATACCACCCTTAGCAGGTTTCTTCGCAAAATTTTACGTTTTTAAAGCAGTATTGGAACAATCAATGTATTTCTTAGCTATAGTAGGGTTGTTATCAACTGTGGTTGCAGCTTTTTATTATCTAAGAATTATAAAAATTATGTATTTTGATAAGGAAAAAGATAAATATGATTCAGACCATAGCTTATGGCTAAAGTTTTCACTGACAGTTTCAACTATATTAATTCTTTTATACTTCATATTCCCAAGTCAGTTAGTAGAAGTTGTTTCAAGAATTAATATTATTTAATGAAATTTAAAAAATTTAAATTTAAAAAAGTTAAAAGCACAAACAATACTGCAATAAGAATTATTAAAGAAACTAAACACAAATTAGGTATGGTTGTTGCTGAAACACAAATAAATGGTAGAGGACAGTATGGAAGAAAATGGATATCATCAAAAGGAAATTTATTTGTCTCTTTTTTCAATGAACTTAATAAAACGAAGCTATCGATTAACACTATAACAAAAATCAATTGTCTTTTAGTCAAAAAATTACTCTCTTTATTTACAAGTAAAAAAATTTTATTTAAAAAACCAAATGATTTATTAATTAATAAAAAAAAAATTAGTGGCATTTTACAAGAAGTCATATTTGTAAGAAATAAAAAATTTTTAATTACTGGTATAGGCATAAATATTAAAAAAAATCCAATTATAAGGAATTATTCCGCCACAAACTTGCAAGAGGTAACTAAAAAAAGTATTAGTAAATTAATTGTAGAAAATAAACTAAAACAACTTTTTGAAAAAAATTTATCTAAACTATATAAAATTAAATAATGTATATTCTAGGTGATATTGGTAATACTGAAACAAAATTATGTATTGTTTCTAAAAATAATAAAATTAAAAAAAAAATTACTTTTTTATCAAAATCTATAAACAACAAGCAGCTTAATATTTTATTTAAAAAAAATAAAATTCAATTAAATAAAATTGAAAAAATATTATTTTGTAGTGTTGTTCCAAAAACTTTCTCTATAATTAATAAATTTTTATCGAAAAAAGTTAAATTAAAATGCTATGAGGTTAAAAAATTAAACTTAAAATCACTTATAAAAATCAAAGTAGATTATAAACAGGTAGGCTCAGATAGAATTACTAATGCTATAAGTTTAATGAACGATAAAAATAATTTTATAATTTTGGATTTTGGTACAGCAACAACTTTTGATGTACTAATTAAAAATACTTATTATGGAGGAATTATTGCCCCGGGTGTTAGATTATCTCTTAATACCTTGTCTGACAAAGCAACCTTGATACCAAAAATAGATTTAAAAAAGATTAATAAAGTCATTGGTAACAATACAATCTCAGCTGTTAGATCAGGGTTTTTTTGGGGTTATGCAGGTTTAATTGACAATATTATTAATTTAATTAAGAAAGAGACCAGAAAATCTTTTAAAGTAGTTATTACTGGTGGATTTTCAAAATTATTTAAAAATTCAATAAAAACGAAAGCAAGTCACAACCAAGATATTACAATTAAAGGCTTAATAAAGATTTCAAAATTGATCTAATAATATGAAAGATGAACTATTATTTTGTCCCTTAGGTGGATCAGGTGAAATAGGCATGAACATGAATTTATTCGGCTATGGACAGCCTAGTGATCATAAATGGATTATAGTCGACATAGGGGTAACATTTGCAGATGATACTATTCCAGGTGTTGATTTAATTTATCCAGATCCAGGGTTTATAGTTGAAAGAAAAGATAATTTATTAGGAATAGTTTTAACACATGCTCACGAGGATCATATAGGTGCAATTGCTCATCTATGGCCAAAATTACAATGTAAAATTTTTGCAACTCCTTTCACTGCTGTATTAATTCGAGAAAAGTTTAGAGAAAAACAAATCGATATAACCAATGATTTACAGATTGTTGAGCTAAATGGAAAGGTTTCTTTGAATCCATTTGAAATTGAATACATTACTTTAACTCATTCTATATTAGAACCAAACGGACTTAGAATAAAAACTCCTGCAGGAGTTATTTTGCATACTGGAGATTGGAAAGTAGATCCAAATCCTTTGATTGGAGACAATATAAACGAAAAAAGATTGAAGGAAATTGGTGAAGAAGGTGTGCTGGCAATGATTTGCGACTCAACAAATGTTTTTAGCGCTGGCAGATCAGGTTCAGAATTAGATGTAAGAAAAAATATGTTAAACGTTATGTCTCGACTAAAAAAAAGAATTATTATAACGTCTTTTGCTTCAAACGTAGCTAGAATGGAGACAGCTTTTTATTGTGCAGAACAAACAGGAAGACAAATCTCTTTAGTTGGAAGATCAATGCATCGAATTTATAAAGCTGCACGTCAATGTGGATATTTAAAAAATACGATTGAGCCAATTGATCCAAGAGATGCTAAAAATTTTTCAAGAGAAAAAATTGTGTATTTATGTACTGGAAGCCAGGGAGAACCAATGGGTGCAATGATGAGAATTTCTAGTTATGTTCATCCAGATGTTTTTATTGAAAAAGATGATGCTGTCATTTTTTCTTCAAAAATCATACCTGGTAATGAAAAAAAACTTTATAAACTTCACAACCAACTTGTTAAGGATGGAATAGAAGTAATATCTGAAGAAACCGAGTTTGTTCATGTTTCTGGGCATCCAAATAGAGAAGACCTTAAAGAGATGTATCAATGGGTAAAACCTAGATGTGTAATACCTGTACACGGTGAACATAGACACATGATAGAACACATTAATTTTGCAAAAGAAATGCAAGTGGCACATCCAGTTCAAGTCGAAAATGGTGATATTGTTAAGTTATATCCAGGTGAAAAACCTGAAGTATATGACAAGGCCCCGAGCGGCAGACTTTATTTAGATGGTAATATAAGCGTTGATCCAGACTCACAATCCATAAAAGATAGGAAAAATTTAAGTGCTAATGGATATCTTGAGGTAACAATAATGATTACACCTAAAGGAAACATACATAATAACCCTATACTTTCATTTCGTGGTTTACCTGTAGATGATCGAGATGATTTTGTTTATGGATTAGAAGAGGAAATAGAGAAAACCTCTAGAACTTTTAAAATTGGAAGCAAACAACAAGAACACAATCTTATTGATGCATTAAAAATTGCCTGTAGAAAATTTTCTAAAGAGAGAACAGGAAAAAAACCTTTTACCAATATCAATTTAGTAAGAATTTAATGAGCGCAACAGGCTTAGCTATTATCTATATAATTATATGGTGGATAGTTTTTTTTGCTATTTTACCTATTGATGTGAATCGAACAAAGACTGTAAAAATAGACGGTGAGGATCCTGGCTCACCAGAAAATCCAAAAATGGTGAAAAAATTCCTTTATTGCACTGGAATTACTACTGTCATTTTCATAATAATTTACTTATTAATTAAATTTGAATATTTAAATTTAAGAAATATGATTAATTAAGATGCTTTTATCAAATTCATTTATACCAATATTAAAAAATAATCCTTCAGAAGCAAAAATTAAATCTCATCAATTGATGTTGAGAGTAGGTATGATTAAGCAAGCTTCTGCAGGAATTTATTCATGGTTACCTTTAGGTTTTAAAGTAATGAAAAAAATAGAAGACATTGTCAGACAAGAACAAAACAAAATTGGAGCTCAAGAAATATTAATGCCAACAATTCAATCCAGCGAAATTTGGAAAGAAAGTGGTCGTTATGACGATTATGGTGAAGAGATGTTAAGAATAACCGACCGTCAAAATAGAGAAATGTTATATGGACCAACCAATGAAGAGCAAGTCACTGAAATTTTTAGATCTTCAATAAAATCTTATAAATCACTCCCACAACTTATGTATCATATTCAATGGAAGTTCAGAGATGAAATTAGACCTAGATTTGGAATTATGCGTGGTAGAGAGTTTTATATGAAAGATGCCTATTCATTTGATGTATCAGATGAAGAAGCTTTTTATTCTTATAATAAATTTTTTCTTTCCTATTTAAGAACATTTAAAAGATTATCTTTGACAGCAATACCCATGGCTGCTGATACAGGACCTATAGGTGGAAACTTATCTCATGAATTTATTATTCTTGCTGATACAGGAGAAAGTAAAATTTTCACAGATAAAAGAATATTCGATCTTGATAGTGATGATACTGAAATAGAAAAAGTATCATTGGAAAGTATGAGAAAAAAATATGAACAATTTTATGCTGTAACTGATGAAAAGTTTAATAAAGAAGAGTTTGAAAAAATTGTTTCTAAGGAAAATCAATTGATTACAAAAGGTATCGAAGTAGGTCATATATTTTATTTTGGTGACAAGTATTCAAAACCTATGGGTGCATCAGTTGATTTACCAGGAGGAAAGAAAGATTTTGTTAAAATGGGTTCTTATGGAATTGGTGTATCAAGGTTAGTAGGGGCTATAATTGAGGCAAAATATGACGACAAAAATGAAATCATGAAATGGCCATTGTCTGTTGCTCCTTATGATATTGCTATAATACCTATGATAAATAAAAATGACACATCAGCTTTAGATAAAGCAAATAATATTAATAAAGAATTACTAAAAAATAATATTGATGCAATTATTGATGACACAGATGAAAATTTTTCATCTAAAATTAAAAAAATGAATTTAATTGGTGCTCCGTATCAAATTATTATCGGTAAGAAAAGTGAAGGCGATTTATTGGAGTTTAAGGAAACTGGTGAAGAAACTCAAAATTTACCGCTAGGTAAAATTATAGAAATTATAACTAAACAAAAAAATTCAATTTGATTTCTACTTTAGAAAAAGAAATTACTTTTAGATTTTTAAAAGCCAGAAAAAAAGATGGCTTTTTGAATGTTATATCAATTTTTTCTTTTATTGGCATAAGTCTCGGTGTTGCAGTTCTTATCATTGTGATGTCTGTCATGAATGGATTTAGAACTGAATTAATTGACAAGATAGTTGGCTTTAATGCTCATGCAGTTGTCAAACATTACGATAAACCGTTATCTTCCTTGTCAGATAAAGATTTTGCTAAAGGCGTTTTATCAAATGAAGGAGAAGCAGTTATTTTTCACAAGAATGGCACCAAAGGAGTTTTACTAAAAGGTTATTTGGAAAAAGATTTTAAAGATCTAGAAATTTCAAATAATGATAGTTTTTTTGGTTCTAATAATTTAAATGAAAATACAATTTCTATTGGCCGAGATTTAAGTAATATCTTAGGATTAGATATTGGAGATGAGGTTTCAATTACTTCACCTTCAGGAGTTCAAACGTTAGTTGGGTCTTTACCAAAGCAAAAACTATTTCTTATAATCTCAATATTTGAAAGTGGATTATCAGAATATGATGAAAATATTGCTTATATAAATTTAAACACATTAGAAGATTTTTTTGACAAAAATAGAGATGACAGATTTACAGAGTATTATTTTAATGATCCAAAAAATATAGAAGATCATAAAGAAAAGATGATGAAACTATACCCTGATGCATTTGTATATACATGGGCTGATATGAATAGTTCATTATTTTCAGCACTTAAAGTTGAGAGAAATGTCATGTTTATTATTTTATCTTTAATTATTATTGTGGCTGCTTTTAATATAATTTCAGGTTTAACAATTTTAGTTAAAAATAAAACTCGAGATATTGCAATTTTAAAATCTATTGGAGTTTTAAATAAATCTATAATTAAAATTTTTTTTCTTGTTGGTGTTACGATCGGAACCTCAGCAACAATTTTTGGAATTTTTTTAGGTGTTACTTTTTCACTTTACATTGAAAACTTTAGGCAATTTTTAAGTTCAACTTTTAATATTACTTTATTTCCTGAAGAAATATATTTTTTAAGCAAAATGCCATCAGAAATAAATATCAATTCCATAGCAATCATAACAATTTGTTCAATATTAATAACAATAATAGTTTCAATCTTTCCAGCTTTCAAAGCTGCAAAAATGGATCCAATAAAATCGCTGAAGTATGAATAATTTTTTAGAACTAAACAATATACGAAAAAGTTTTACTACCGAAAAAAAAATTAATGTATTAAGAGGTCTATCTAGAAAATTTAAGCTAGGCAAAATTTACGCAATAATGGGGCCATCTGGTTCAGGAAAATCAACTTTATTAAATTTAATTTCTTTAATTGATAAACCAACATCGGGTACGGTTAAGTATGATAAAGTTGAGATTAATTTCAATCATAATGAAAAAAACGATTTATTTAGATCAAAAAAAATAGGTATTATTTATCAAGAAAATAATCTTCTTTCTGATTTTACAGCGCTGGAAAATGTTTATTTTGCAGCTTTATCTGTTAATAACGACAAAAAATTAGCAATTTCTAAAGCTGAAAAATTGTTAAAAAAAATTGGACTTTCAAACAGATTAAATCATTTTCCTTCACAACTGTCTGGTGGTGAAGCTCAAAGGGTGGCAATAGCAAGAGCAATTATTAACGATCCCCAAATTATATTAGCTGATGAACCAACTGGTAGTTTGGATATCAATACGGCTAAAGATATTTTTAAACTTTTAAAAAATCAAAAAAGATCAGACAGAATAATTATATTTGCAACTCATAATAGATTTTTTGCAAAAAAAGCAGATTACCTATTGGAGATGAGAGATGGTGGTATAAAATCATCTTATGCTTGAGTCTCACTTTCAAAATTTTAATCACTTAAAAATTCATACTCAATATTCAATTTGTGAAGGCGCTGTTAAAATTGATGACCTGCAAGATTATTCTAAAAATAGCAAATTAAAATCTTTAGGTTTATGTGACACTACAAATTTATGTGGAGCTTTAGAGTTTGCTGAAAAAATTTCTAAATCAGGTACACAACCAATCATTGGAACACAAATTAATTTTAAAAATGGGGATACAATAGGATTACTTCCCTTATTTGCTTTAAATGAGGCTGGCTATAAAAACATAATTAATCTTTCATCTTCATCTTATCTTAAAAATGATGAATTATCTGAACCACATGTAGAATTTAAAGATCTTTTGCTAAATTCAGAAGGTGTTGCTATTTTTTCTGGAACTGTTTTTGGACTATTTGGTAAATTATTTGAGAAAGGAAAATTCACTGAAATTCATAATCTTTATGATCAAATTAAAAAATCATTTGGTGATAGATTTTATATAGAAATTCAACGTCATAATGATATAAATGAAGTTGGATTTGAAAAGTTTAATTTAAAACTATCATCAGAATTAGAAATACCAATAATTGCAACAAACGAAGTATTTTATATAAGCAAAGACATGCATGAAGCACACGATGCATTGATATGCATTGGATATAAAACTTATGTAAACGAGAAGAATAGACTAAAATTTACTGATCAACATTATTTAAAATCAAATTCTGAAATGTCAGAATTGTTTGTTGATTTACCAGAGGCTTTAGAGAATAATTACAATTTTCCTTATAGATGTAATTTTCGACCTTCATTTTCAAATCCTATTCTGCCAAATATTAGCAGTGATAAAGATGGGAATGCAGATGAAATTTTAAAAAAAAATTCTTTAGAGGGACTAAAGCTAAAATTTAATACAGTATTTGAAATAAAAAATGAAGAATTAGAAACAAATTCTACTTATTTAGAATATATGCAAAGACTTAATCATGAGCTTTCAATAATTATTGAAATGAAATACTCTAGTTATTTCTTGATTGTCTCAGATTATATTAAATGGGCTAAAAATAATGATATTCCTGTAGGACCAGGCAGAGGATCTGGAGCTGGCTCATTAGTAGCATGGTGTTTATCTATTACTGATGTTGATCCAATTAAATTTAATTTAATTTTTGAAAGGTTTTTAAATCCAGACAGAATTTCTATGCCTGATTTTGACATTGACTTTTGTGAAGAAAAAAGAGACCAAGTTTTTGAATATCTAACAACAAAGTACAAAGATAGCGTTGCTCACATTATTACTTTTGGGAAATTGAAAGCTAGAATGGTTATAAGAGATGTAGGACGTGTCCTTGGTTTAGCTTATGGCTTTGTTGATACTATATCAAAAATGATACCATTTGATCCATCTAGACCTCAAAATTTAACGCAATGTATTGCTGGCGAACCACGATTGCAGAAACTTATTCACGAAGATCCGAGAGTTAAAAAATTAACTGATTTATCATTAAAATTAGAGGGACTTAACAGAAACGTAGCAACCCATGCTGCAGGAGTTGTAATTGCAGATAAAAAACTAACTGAAGTTGTTCCGTTGTACAAAGATTCATCAGCAGACCTATTATTACCATCGACTCAATTTGACATGTACTCAGCTGAAAATGCTGGTTTAGTAAAATTTGATTTCTTGGGTTTAAAAACACTTACAGTTATTAGTAACACACAAAAACTTGTAAGAAAAAAATATAAAGCTTTTGACATAGAAAAAATTAGTTACGAAGATCAAAAAGTATTTGATCTAATGTCTACAGGTAAAACAGTTGGCTTATTCCAAATTGAAAGCGCTGGTATGAGAGAAGCTTTAATTCAAATGAAGCCAAATCATATTGAGGATATTATTGCTCTAGTTGCTCTATATAGACCTGGACCAATGAGCAACATTCCAACTTATAATGATTGTAAACACGGTAAACTTAAACCAGATTATTTACACCCTCTTTTAGAAGAAATTTTAAAACCAACTTATGGAGTAATTATTTATCAAGAGCAAGTAATGCAAATTGCACAAAAATTATCTGGATTTACAGCAGGACAAGCTGATCTTTTGAGAAGAGCAATGGGTAAAAAAAAAAGAGCAGAACTTGAAAAACAGAAACAGGGATTTATTGCTGGAGCTGTTAAAAATGGAATAGCAAAGGATGTTGCTGCCGGAATTTTTTTAAAAATAGAACCATTTGCAGAATATGGTTTTAATAAAAGTCATGCTGCTGCATATGCAATTATTTCATATCAAACAGCATTTTTAAAAACATACTATCCAAAGGAATTTATTGCAGCCTCAATGACCATGGATATATCAAATCAAAATAAATTAAGTGAGTTTTATGAAGAATTAAAAAGATTAAATGTTGAAGTTGTTCGTCCTGATATAAATGAATGTTTTGCTGATTTTAGAACAATTGATGATAAATTTTATTACGCCTTAGGGGGCATTAAAGCTGTTGGTTTTGAGGCAATATCAAGAATAGTTGAAGAAAGAACCTTAAATGGAAAATTTAAGTCAATTCATGATTTTATATCTAGAGTAAATCCAAAAGATATAAACAAACTTCAACTAGAAGGTTTAGTTAAAGCAGGTGCTTTTGATAAATTAAATTCAAATAGACAAGCTTTGTTTGAATCTATACCTGGTATAATTGCAAAAAGTAAAAATATATTTGAAAATAAATCTGTAAATCAAATTGATTTATTCGCTGAAGACGAAACTACAAAAGATGATATTGTAATTAAAATTGAAGATTGGAAATTTGAAGAAAGATTATCAAAAGAATTTGAAGCAGTAGGTTTCTTTATTTCAGATCATCCGTTAAATCAATTTAAAGAAATTTTTAATGATTATAAAATAATAGATTATTCAAGTTTTATTTCAAAAGAAGATTTAAAAGATTCTAACATAGCTGCAACATTGTTAAAAGTTCAAGAAAGAAAAACTGCAAAAGGAAATTCTTATGCTGTTTTAAAATTAACCGACTTATCAAGTGTATTTGAACTATTTATTTTTTCTGATGTTTTAGAATTAAATAGAGAAATTTTAAAAGAGGGTAATTCTCTTATTTTAACATTATTTAAAAATATTTCTAATGATGAAAATCGACTAACTAGAATAAATGTTCAAAAAATAGCCTCACTAAAAGATTTATTTAACAGCCCTATAAATGAGGTTTCATTCAAGATAAATTCTGAAGAACAAATTGAAAAAATATCCACAATTTTGAATGATGAAGGTAAAACTATCGTAAATATTAATTTAATTACTGAAGATAATACTTTTAAATTTAGATTAAAAAATACACGTAAATTAGACAGAAAATCTTTAAATCTAATTAGAAATCAAGAAATTCAAGCAATTATCAACTAAATAATCACTTGTTAATCACGGTAAATATTTGTAAATACTCCATAAATTAAATTAACACGCACACAGTTGTTGGTTTTATACCTCCGGTCCTTAATTGGAAATTACTGTGGTGGCTTAACCGGGAATAAATATGAAAATACCTAACATTACAATTCAACAATTATTAGAAGCTGGCGTTCATCTTGGACATAAAACTTTAAGATGGAATCCAAAAATGAAAAAATACATTTTTGGTAAAAGAGACTCTATTCATATCATAGATCTTACTCAAACAGTGGAGTTAACCAAAGTAGCTTTGGAAAAAGTTTATGAAACTATTGCAAATAATGGAAAAATTTTATTTGTATCTACAAAAAAACAAGCATCAGAGGCAATTGCAGAAGTTGCAAAAGAAACAGATCAATATTTTGTAAATTACAGATGGCTAGGAGGTATGCTAACTAACTGGGGAACAATTTCAAATTCAATCAAAAAATTAAAAAAACTAGAAACTGATTTAACAGCAGAAAATAGAGGATTTACAAAAAAAGAGCTTCTAAAAATGAGTGTAAAAAAAGACAAGCTTCAAAGATCATTAGGTGGTATTGCCGAAATGAAAAAAGTTCCAGATTTGGTATTTGTTATAGATACAAATTATGAATCACTTGCTATAGCTGAATCTGCTAAATTAGGAATACCAATTATAGCTATTCTAGATAGTAACTCTAATCCTGATAATATAGATTATCCAATTCCAGGTAATGATGATGCAAGAAGAGCTATTGATCTTTACTGTAATTTAATCAAAGAAACAATAAATAGCGCTAAAAGCTCAGCAACTACAGTTGAGTCTAAAAAGAATAAAGATAAAGAAATTAAAGAGCAAGATAAAACAAAAACTATTCAGGAATTAGATAGAGATAAATTGGAAAAAAAATTTTCCAATAAAGATAAGGAGAACTTAAACTAATGAGTGATATAGAAAAAGTAAAAAAACTTAGAGAAGCTACTGGGGCAGGTTTTAAAGATTGCAACTTAGCTATTAAAGAGTCAAATGGAGATTTGGATAAGGCAATTGAAATTTTAAGAGTTAAAGGAATTTCAAAAGCTTCAAAAAAAATGTCTAGAGATGCAAAGGAAGGAGTTGTTGTAGTTAGTGGGGACGATACAAAGATATCTGTGATTGAAGTAAATTGCGAAACTGATTTTGTTGCTAAGAATGATGATTTTATTTCTTTTGTTAAAGAATTAAGTGAACTCAATAATGAAAATGGTTCAAACATTGAGGAATTAAAAGCAGCTAAAATGAAAAATGGACAAACTGTTGAAGATAATTTAGTTGCATTGATTGCAAAAATTGGTGAAAAAATCACAATTGGAAAAGCAAAAACAATTCAAAATAACGATGGTGTAAATAATCATTATCTTCATACAGTTGTAAAAGATAATGTTGCCAAGTTAGCTGTGATGGTTTCACTGGATACTAAAGATAATTCTGATACTATTAAGACGTTTAGTAAACAGTTGTCTATGCATATTGCGGCATCAAATCCATTAGCTTTAGAATCCAGCTTAATAGATCAATCAATAATTGATAAAGAGCAAGAATTAGTTACTGAAGAATTAAAAAACTCTGGAAAACCCGATGATATTGCAAAAAAAATAAGTCTAGGTAAAATGAATAAATTCAAAGAGGAAAATGCTCTTATGACACAAGCATGGGTAATGGAACCTAAAAAAAAAGTACAAGATATAATTAAAGAACTTTCAACAGCTGATTTAAAAATAAAAGAGTTTTTTAGAATAAAGATTGGAGAATAAATGTTTGACGAAAAGTCATACAATATCAAAATGGATAAAGCCATTGATGTATTCTCAAAAGAATTATCTTCTCTAAGAACAGGAAGAGCAAATGCATCAATGCTAGATTTAATTAAAGTCGATGTTTACGGTCAACAAATGCCAATAAATCAAGTTGGAAGCATAACAACTCCTGAACCAAGAACTATAAACATTCAGGTATGGGATGTAAATAATGTTCCTATGGTAGATGCAGCGATTAAAAAATCAGATTTGGGATTAAATCCACAGATAGATGGTCAGATGATTAGACTACCAGTTCCAGAACTCAATGAAGAACGAAGGATAGAATTAAAAAAAATGATAAGATCAATTGGTGAAAAATGTAAAGTTTCAATAAGAAATATTCGTAGAGAAGCAAATGAAGAGTTAAAAAAACTTTTAAAATCAAAAGAGATTGGTGAAGATGAAGAAAAATCTTTTGAAAAAAATGTCCAATCTATTACAGATGACCATATTAAAATTGTAGATGGAAAGGTTTCTTTAAAGGAAAAAGAAATAATGACAATATAAAATGAATCCTCTCAATCATGTAGCCATAATAATGGATGGCAATGGGAGATGGGGCTTGAAAAACAAAAAGTCAAGAAATGAAGGACATAGAGCTGGTTTAAATACAATTGAAAATATTTTAAAAGAGACAATAAAACAAAAAATTAAGTTTATTACTTTGTTTACTTTTTCTACCGAAAACTGGAATAGACCAAAAAAAGAAATAAAGTATTTATTTAATTTATTAGAAAATTTCCTACTTAATAAAATTGAAAATCTTAATAACAAAAATATTAAACTTAAAATTATTGGATATAAAAACTTTTCTCCAGTGTTAAATAAACTTTTAAGAAAATCGGAAAATTTAACAGCACAAAACACCAAGCTTCAGATTAATTTAGCTTTAAATTATGGTTCAAAAAAGGAATTAATTGAAACGTTTAAAAAATTAAAAAAACTTAAAAAAAAATTTACTGAAAAAAATGTGTCAAAGTATTTACTCACCAACGATATACCAGATCCAGATTTATTAATTAGAACAGGTAATACAAAAAGACTAAGTAATTTTTTATTATGGCAGTTGGCATATACTGAAATTCACTTTGAAAAAAAATTATGGCCGGACTTCAATGTCATTGATTATAAAAAAATTATTAAAAAATTTAAATCTACAAAAAGAAATTTTGGAAAGATTTAATGAGTCAAGAATTAATAAAAAGAATTTTAAGTTCATTAGTATTAATACCCACTACTCTTTTTTTTATTATTAAGGGATCATATTTATTTATATTTTTTTTAATGGTTTGTTTGAGTTTAATTACTTATGAGTGGCATATGATGAGTAAAAAAAAACCCTATAGTGTATTTGGATATATTTTTTTATTTTTTTCTTTTTATACTATTTATAAACTCAGAATTGATAACGATTATTTGTTTTTGTTATTTATAACAATATTGTGTGTATCAACGGATATTGGTGGATATGTATTTGGCAAAATATTCAAAGGACCCAAACTAACAAAATTTAGCCCTAATAAAACATATGCAGGAATGATAGGTGGATATTTATTATCAATAATATCATCAATTATTTTAATTAATTTCTATCCAAGCGAAGAACCAATAATTAAATGGTTAATTTTTGCAATTTTAATTTCAACAATTAGTCAATTAGGAGATATTATTATTTCTTATTTTAAAAGATTATCAAAAATCAAAGACACTGGAAAAATTATTCCAGGACATGGTGGATTATTAGATAGAGCTGATGGTATGATATTTGCTTTTCCACTCTCGTATTTAATAATATTAATAGACTTTTTATAAATGAAAAAAAATATCGCTATACTTGGATCAACTGGTTCGATTGGAAAAATTTTATTAAACATTGTTAAAAAAAATAATGGAATTTTTGAAGTTATTCTTTTAACAGCTAATAAAGATCATAAAACATTATACAGCCAAGCTAAAAAATATGGAGTTAAGAATTTAATAATTACAAACAATACTAGTTATAAAATTCTTAAAAAAAAATGTAAAAATAAAAATATTAATGTTTATAATAATTATAATTTTTTTAGCAAAATATTTAAGAAAAAAGTCGATTATACAATGAATTCAATTGTAGGTTTTGCAGGTTTAAAACCAACTTTGGAAATTATAAAATTTACTAAACAAATAGCTATAGCGAATAAAGAGTCAATAATTTGTGGATGGAATTTAATCAAAAAAAAATCAATTTTAAATAAAACGAAGATTATTCCAATTGATTCCGAACATTATTCAATTTGGTCTTCTCTGAATGAGTTTAATATTAAAAACAACATAAATTTAAATAAATCTATTCAAAATCTTTTTATAACAGCTTCAGGTGGCCCATTTAGAAACACTTCCTTAAAAAATTTTAAAAACATTAAAATAAATCAAGCAATAAAACACCCTACATGGAAAATGGGTAAAAAAATATCAATAGATTCTGCTACTTTAGTTAACAAAATGTTTGAAGTTATTGAGGCACAAAGACTTTTTAATATTGATATAAATAAAATTTCAATCAAGATACATCCTCAATCATATATTCATAGCATAATTCAATTTAGAAATGGTTTAATTAAGATTTGTGCTCATGAACCAAATATGTCGATCCCAATTGCAAACTCATTAGATAAAAATCTTAACCTTACAAATAAAAGTCAAACAAATTTTAAAATTCTAAATAATTTAAACTTTACAGATGTAGATAAAAAAAAATTCCCAGTAATTAAAATTTTAGAAACTTACCCCAAACATTGCTCATTGTTTGATACAGCATTGGTTTCAATTAATGATGAGTTGGTAAATCTTTTTTTACAAAAAAAAATTTCTTTTAAAAATATATTTAATAATTTATTTTATATGTTAAATTTAAAAAGTATTAAAAAATTAAAAAAAATAGCACCAAAAAACTATAAAGAAATAAGTGAAATTAACGATTTTGTTAGATTGAAAACTCACAAACTATCTATATGTTCAAATTAATGATTAAATTTTTTTTATTAATTTTTATTTTTCTTATCAAGACTACTTTTGTAAATGCAGAAATTGTTAAATCAATTTCCATTGAAGGCAATGAAAGAATTACAGATAATACAATTATAGTTTTTTCTAAAATTAGTATAGGTGATGATATAACAATTAATGATTTAAATAATGTTATTAAAGAACTTTATGAAACTGATTTTTTTAATGATGTATCGGTTAGTTTGAAAAATAATATTTTAACAATTAATGTAATAGAAAATAATTTAGTTCAATCAGTTCAAATTATTGGTGTCAAAAACAAAAAATTAAAACAAGCCTTATTAGATCAATTATCAATTACTGAAAAAAAATCATATGTTGAAGAAAGATCTTCTGAAGATGTTTTAAAATTATCTAATTTCCTTAAAATGTCAGGATATTATTTCTCTAATGTGGATTTAATAGTAAAACAAAACGATAATAAAACTGTTGATTTGACTTACAACATAACACTTAACCAAAAGGCAGTTATAAAAAAAATTAATTTTTCAGGTAATAAAATATTTAAATCAAGATTGCTCTCTAGTATTATTGTTACTGAAGAAAATAAATTTTGGAAATTTTTATCAAAAAAAAAATATTTAAATGAAAGACAGATTCAATTAGATCAAAGATTGTTAAAAAATTTTTATTTAAATGAAGGTTATTATAATGTTAAAATATCTCAAACAAGTGCAAATGTTATTCAAGAAAATAATTTTAGTTTAACTTATAATATTAATGCAGGAAAAAAATTTTATTTTAATAATTTATCTTTAAATATTCCTACAGATTATGATCCAAATAATTTTAAATTCATTAAACAATTATTAGATGATCTGGAAGATAAGGCTTATTCAATAAATAGAATTAATGAACTATTAAATGAAATTGACAAAATAGCTATTACAAAACAATATGAATTTATAAATGCATCTTTTAAGGAGAGTATTGTTGACGAAAATAAAATTGATATTGATTTTATAATAAATGAAAGTCAAAAATTATATGTAGATAGAATAAATATCATAGGTAACGACATCACTAATGAAACCGCTATTCGTAATCTTTTAATTGTTGATGAAGGTGACCCTCTTAATGAAATTTTAAATAATAAATCTATAAATAATATTAAAGCAAGTGGTTTATTTTCAAAAGTTGATTACAAGATTTTAGAGACAAATAATGAATTTAAAAAAGATATTGAAATTACAGTTGCGGAACAACCTACTGGTGAAATTTCAGCTGGAGCTGGTTATGGTTCTTCGGGACAAACCTTTTCATTTGGTATTAAAGAAAATAATTTTTCAGGAAATGCCACAAAACTTAATACTAATTTAACAATAAATCCTAAATCAGTAAAAGGTGGATTTAATGTTATAATACCTAATTATAATTATAGTGATAAATCATTAAGGTTAAATTTATCTAGGGCTAGTAATGATTATTTAAGTACATCTGGATTTGAAAATACTATAACAAATTTTACATTTGGTACTGGATTTGAATACAAACAAGATTTATTTTTTACGCCTTTAATTGTTATGGAGTCTGAAGATTTAACAACAGATAGTACTGCTTCAGCAGCCTTAAAAAAACAAGATGGTAATTATAATACAATTGAGTTGGATTATAGTTTTTTATACGACAAAAGAGATCAGTCTTTTAGGCCAACAGATGGTTATTACTCACGATTTAATCAAGCACTACCCATGTTATCTAATGATTATTCATTGTCTAATTCTTATGATTTTAAAACTTATCATAAATTAACCGAAAATACTGTCTCAAATGTTTCATTTTATATATCTACAATTAATTCTTTAGACGGAAGTGATGTGAGGGTATCTGATAGATTATATTTATCATCTAGAAAGTTAAGAGGATTTGAACCAGGAAAAATTGGACCTAAAGATAATCAAGATTTTATAGGTGGTAATTATGCTTCTTCAACATCTTTTGCAACTACGTTACCAACTTTATTACCTGAATTAGAATCAGTGGATTTCAATATTTTTCTTGATGCTGGAAATATTTGGGGTGTCGATTATGATAGTGGTCTAGATAATAGTAAAATAAGATCATCAACAGGTCTATCAATTGACTGGTTGACACCTATCGGACCATTAAATTTTGTTTTTGCTCAACCAATAACAAAAGCTAGTACAGATGTTGAACAAACTTTTAGATTTGACATAGGTACAACTTTTTAATGAAAATTTTAAATTTTTTTTTCTTATTTTTTTTTTGTATCTATTCAAGTAATTTATATGCAGAAATATTTTATATTGATATAGATAAAATTATTAACCAAACAAATGTTGGTAAACACATAAATAACGAATTTACAAATCTAAAAAAAAAAAATAATAGTAAAAATTTAGAAACCAAAAACGAATTAAAAAAAAGAGAAGAAAGTTTAATTGCTCAAAAAAATATTTTAGATCAAAATGAATTCAATAATAAACTAAATACATTTAGACAAGATGTTATCAATTTTAATCAATTAAACCAAAAAACAAACAAAGATTTACAAAATAAATTAATGAATGATAAATCTAATTTTTTAAAATTAATTGAACCAATATTACTTGATTATGTTGCTGAAAATAATATTAAATATCTTTTACAAGAAAAATATATTATTGTTGGCCATAATGATTTAAATAAAACCACAGATGTAATTGAACTTGTAAACAAAAAAATTAATATTTCGAACTTTAATGACTTCATCTCTAAATAAGAAACAAATAATAGATCTTTTACCTCATAGAGAACCAATGTTATTGATTGATGAACTTAATAACATAAAAAAACTTCATTCTGCAACAGCAGTTGTTTATGTAAAAAAAGATAGTTTTTTTGTACAAGGTCATTTTCCAGGACAACCAGTGATGCCAGGTGTTTTGATAGTAGAGGCATTTGGACAAGCAGCCGCTGCTTTAACCGCATCTGGAATTGATAAAAAGCAATATGAAAACAAATTAGTTTTTTTGATGAGCGTTGACAGGGCTCGTTTTAGAAACCCTGTAATTCCAGATTGTAAATTAGAATTAAATATTGAAGCAATAAGATCACATGGACGTGTTTGGAAATACAAAGGTGAAGCTTTTGTTGAAGGAAAAAAGATGGCTGATGCTCAGTGGTCTGCAACGATTGTCGATAGAAAATAATCAGTAATATTTATTGATAAGTATTAAAGAATTGTTTTGATAAAAAACAATAAATGATTAATCCTTTTTTTCAAAATAAAGGTCCTCTAAAAATCAATAAGATTTTAAGATCTATCAAAGTTGAAAATAATTTAGAAAAACTAGATAATGAAATTTCTGATATTAAAGATCTTGTAGCAGCATCATCCAATGAAATTACATTCTTCCATTCAAAAAAATATGAATCTGTGGCTTCCACTACTAAAGCTGACTATTGTTTAACAACTAATAAATTATCAAATATTCTTCCAAAAAATTGTAAACCAATAGAAGTTGAGAATGTTCTTGTTTCTACAGCAATAATTACTTCAATGTTTTATCCTGATGCTATCACTGATAATTTTGACATTAACACCTTAAATATTGAAAAAACCTCATTTAACAATTCTGTAAATCACGGTCAAAATATATTAATTGGAAAAAATGTTAAAATTGGATCAAATTGCTCAATTGGTCACAACACAATTATTGAAAGCAATGTTGTTATTGGTGATAATTGCTCAATAGGATCAAACGTTCTTATTAGAAATACGTTAATTAAAAACAATGTTTCAATCTTAGATAGTTGTGTTATCGGCAAAAAAGGATTTGGTTTTTTTCCTAGTAAGAAAGGAAATATACGTTATCCTCATATTGGAATTGTTATAATTGAAGATAATTGTGAGATTGGTTGTGGATCTACAATCGATAGAGGTTCTTTATCTAATACTATAATTGGTAAAAACACATTCCTAGATAATCAAGTGCATATAGCTCACAATAATAAAATTGGAGAAAATTGTATTATCGCTGGACAGGTTGGTTTTGCTGGAAGTTCTAAGCTCGGAAACAATGTTTTGATTGGTGGACAGGCAGGAATATCCGGACATTTAAAAGTAGGAAGCAATGTTCAAATAGGCGGTGGCTCAGGAGTAATTAAAGATATCCCTGATAATTCTAAAGTTATGGGTTATCCAGCTAAAGATTTAAAAAAATTTATCAAGGAAAACAAATGATACACAAAACAGCAATAATTGATCCAAGAGCAAAGATAGCATCAAATGTTGAAATCGGTCCATTTTGTGTAATTGGTCCGAATGTAGAAATTTATGAAAATACAATCATTCATTCTCATGTAAACATTTCCGTAAGTGCTAAAATTGGTAAGGGAAATAAAATTTATCCTTTTGTTTCAATTAATGATCCACAGGACTTGAAATATAAAGGAGAACCTACAAATCTGGTAATAGGTGACAATAACAAAATTAGAGAATATGTAACAATAAATCCTGGAACAGCAGGTGGAGGTGGCAAAACAGTTATTGGAAATAACTGTTTATTCATGATTTCTTCACATATTGCACATGACTGCCAAGTTGGAAATAATGTGATAATTGCCAATAATGTGCCGTTAGGAGGACATGCGATTATCGAAGATAATGTTATTATTGGAGGCAATTCTGCAGTTCAACAATTCACAAGAATTGGAAAAATGGCAATGATTGGAGGAATGACAGGTGTATTACATGACGTGATACCTTATGGATTGTCTACAGGAAATAGAAATTCATTACAAGGATTGAATTTAATAGGGTTAAGAAGAGCAAATTTTGAAAATAAGGATATACTAGGCTTAAGTGAAGCTTATAAAGAAATTTTTGCAACCAAAAATATCAATGAAAATTTAAGTAAAATGAGTGGTTCTTTACAAGAGAATCCTTTAGTTAAAAATGTAATTGATTTTATAACAAAAGATAAAAAAAGATCTATTTGCACACCATTTTCATAAAATGATAGGATTAATTTTTGGTGATACTGATTTTCCAAAGGAAATTCTAAAAACTATCAAAAAAAAGAAAAAAAAATATTTGATAGTTGATTTGTCAAAATCAAAGAAATTTAAAAAAGATAAAAACTCTTATGTGGTATCCATAGGTCAATTTGGTAAAATTATTAAAATTCTTAAGGAAAATAATTGTAAAAAAGTTTTATTTGCTGGAAAAGTAAATAAACCAAACCTTTCTAAATTGAAATTAGATTTAAAAGGAATTTATTATATTCCCAGAATAATCAAAGCCGCAAAACTTGGAGATGCTGCTATACTTAAAGAAATTATTAAAATATTAGCTCAGAACAAGATTAAAACTGAAAATTCACTAACATTTAATCCTGAACTATCTTTGAAGAAAGGTAATTTTTCAAAGATTAAACCAAACAAACAAGATCAATTAGATATTAAAAAAGCAATTAAAACACTAAAAAATTTAAGACAATATAATTTTAGTCAAGGGGTTGTAGTTAGAAATAAAAAGGTAGTTTCTATTGAAGGAAAAGGTGGAACCAAAAAAATGCTTGAAAAAAGCAAAAGCAAAAAATTTAGAAATCATGGTGTTTTAGTAAAGTTTCCAAAAAAGAAACAAGATCTAAGAATTGATCTACCTACCATTGGATTAAAGACTTTAAAACAAAGTAAAACTGCTGGATTGAAAGGGATTGTTATTAAAAATAAACAACATGTTTTTTTAGATAAAAACAAATGTATTAACTTTGCTAATAAAAATAAGATGTTTATCTCAGTAAAATGAAAAAAATTTTTATTCTAACCGGTGAACCTTCTGGAGATAAACTTGCCTCTAAAGTCATATCTAAACTTCAAAAAAAAGATCCTAATATTGAGTATTCTTGTGTCGGAGGTGCACATTTAAATTCATTAGGAATAAAATCTATTTTTGATCTTAAAGAAATCACCTATATTGGTTTCACAAGTGTTTTATTAAATATTTTTAAAATTAAAAATAAAATAAATAAAACTGTAGAAGAGATAATAAAATTCAATCCTGATATTTTATTTAGTGTAGATAGTCCTGATTTTACACTAAGAGTTGCAGAAAAAGTAAAAAAAATAAATAATGAGATCAAGACTATTCATTATGTAGCTCCTCAAGTATGGGTATGGCGAGAGGGTAGAGTAAAAAAATTTAAAAATTTTTTAGATCATATTTTATTATTATTTGATTTTGAAAAAAAATATTTTGATAAAGAAAATATTCCAAATACTTTTGTTGGTCATCCATTATTAGAACAAGAAACAAAAAATAGAACTGATTTATCTAGCATTATATCAAGTGATAAAAAAATTATTTCTCTTTTTTGTGGTAGCAGGTCATCTGAAGTAAATTTACTATTACCAATCTTGATCGATTTTATAAATCTAATGAATACAAAATTTGATAATTTCACTTTTGTTTTTCATGCCACTGATGAAAATAAGAATTTAATTAATGTGAAAATTAATAATACTAACTTAGAAAATGTTGAAGTTATTTCCGATGAAAACATAAAAAAAGGAATATTAAATAATTCTATTTTTGCAGTTTCAAAATCTGGAACAATTTCTCTTGAAATTTGTAATGCAAAAGTTCCCTCTATAATTATCTATAAAATGAATTTTTTAAATTTTTTGATTGTCAAAATGTTGGTAAAAATTAAATTTGCTAACATCATCAATATTATTAATAACAAAGAAATAATTCCAGAATTAATACAAAAAGAGTGTAATGCTAAAGAGATTTACAATTCTATTGTTTACTTTTTAAAAAATCCTGAATTAATGAAAAAACAAATTAGTGATTGTGAAGAAACTTTAGCTAAAATTAGATCAAAAACTTCATCCTCTGATGAAGCAGCTTTAGTATTAACTAAGTTTCTTACTACTTAATCTCTTTGTTACTTCCTCTTTTCCTAGAGAAATAATTATATCATATATTCCAGGTCCGAATTTTGAACCTGTCAATGCTATTCTTAACGGTTGTCCAACACCTTTAAAATTTGTATCGTTTGATTTAATTAGCTCATTTACTATTGGCTCTAATGTTTCTTTACTTATTTTATCAACGTCAGCAAATTTAGTAGTGAAACTAGAAATCACTTTTTTAGCTTTATCATCAATTAGCTTAACATCCTCCTGATTAAAATTTACTTCATCAACCATAATATATTGACCATTATTAAATATATCTGCTAATGTTTTGGCCTTGTTCTTTAAGAAAGTAAGAGATTTTTTTATCTTATCTTTTTTTTCTGATTTAATTTCACTTTTATATAATTTGCAGTATTCAGTTAGTTGATTGAATAAATCATTTTCATCAATATTTTTAATGTAATGCTCATTCATTGATAAAATTCTACTAATATCTAACTTAGATGGTGACTTTCCTATGCCTTCTATGTTGAAGTGCTTAATACTCTCATCTAAAGTAAATATTTCCTTATCCTCATAAGACCAACCTAATCTTAGTAAATAATTCCTTAATGCATCGGGCATTATGCCAATTTTAGAATAATCATCTAATGTTGATGCATTATCTCTCTTTGACAATTTTTTACCTTCCAAAGTATGAATAAGAGGTATATGAGCAAACTTTGGTAAATCCCAGTTCATTGCTTCATAAATTTGCATTTGCTTAAATGTATTAATTTTATGATCATCTCCTCTAATTATATGTGTCATATTCATTTGATGATCATCTACAGTCGCAGACAAATTATATGTCGGTGTGCCATCATTTCTTAAGATTATAAAATCTTCAATTGTATTATTTTCAATTTCAACATCACCTTGAACTAAATCTTTAAGTATTGTTGATCCTTCTATTTTACTTTTAAATCTTATTACTGGTTTTATATCCTTAGGAGCATCAGATTCTGGTATATCTCTCCATTTTCTATTGTAGATATAAGGAAGTTTTTTTTGTCTAGCTCTTTTTTTTTGGGCTTCTATTTCTTCTGCAGAGCAATAACATTTATACGCATTACCATTTTTAAGTAATTTATTTGCAACCTTAATATGATCATTTATTTTACTTGATTGAATGTATTCATCCCCATCATGCTCAATACCAAGCCATCTTAAAGAATCAATAATCTGTTTTTTATGTTCGTCTTTAGATCTTTCTTTATCAGTATCTTCAATTCTTAGGTGAAAAGTTCCTTTTTGATTTTTAGAGAACAACCAATTAAATAACGCGGTTCTAACTCCTCCAATATGAAGAGCTCCGGTAGGGGACGGTGCAAAACGTGTTGCTACTTTAGACATCAATGTTGTTTAGACTATTTTTTTAGAAGTTTCTATATAAAGATACTAAAACTCCTTGAACTTTTACTCTATCAGGTCCAAAAATCTTAGTTTCATAGTTTCTATTGGCACTTTCAAGGGCTACAACTTTGCCTTTTTTTCGAATTCTTTTTAACATAGCCTCATGCTCATCAATCAATGCTACAACAATTTTACCATTATCGGCAGTGTCAGTTCTTTTTATAATAACTGTATCACCTTCATGAATGCCTGCATCTATCATAGAGTCACCCTGAACTTTCAATCCAAAGTAATCTCCATTTTTTTCTAAATTATTTGGCAGGGGAATTCTAGAAACTTCATTTTGTATTGCTTCAACAGGCGTTCCTGCAGCAATTTTTCCAAGAACTGGCACTTCAATTTCATCAGAATTAGTTTGTTCTTCATCTAATCCACCTTTAATTACACTTGGTGAAAAGCTATTATAAATATCATTTGCAGAAGCGGTCTCTGGTAATTTAATTACCTCTAATGCTCTTGCTTTGTGAGCTAATCTTTTAATAAAACCTCTTTCCTCTAAAGCACTAATCAACCTGTGAATACCTGATTTAGATTTTAAATTAAGAGACTGTTTCATCTCTTCATATGAAGGAGAAACACCAGAACTTCTCAACTTCTTGTTAATAAATAAAAGCAGGTTTTTTTGTTTTTTTGTTAGCATAAGAACAAATATCGTACAAATAATGTTCTATAAAAGTTCTTTTAAATTAACAATACTAAAAAAAACTAGCAAAATAGAGCTTTATTTGACTATAAAACTGAAAAAATAGAATTTTCATCTAAGTTTTTCAAAAGTGATTCACCAATCAAAAAAGTGTTAATTGATGTTTTGTTATTTAGATCTAATAGCTCTTCTTTATTTTTGATACCACTTTCTGATATTAAAGGACCTTTATGATTTTTTACAACATCATAAATATCATAAGTTGTATTTATGTCGGTTTTAAGTGTTTTCAAATTTCTATTGTTTATTCCAATTAATGCATTTTTAAAATTTAAAGCTTTTTTTGCCTCTTCTACTGTATGAACTTCAACAATAACCGACATATTATATTTCATAGCTTCATCATATAATTCAGAAGCAAGATCATTTGAAACCCCAGCCAAAATAATTAAAATAGCATCTGCACCATAACTTTTTGCTAAAGGTATTTGAAATTTATCGATAAAAAAATCTTTACACAATATAGGTAAATTTATTTTATCTTTTATTTTGCTTATGTGAATTAAATTTCCTAAAAAATAATCTTCTTCAGTTAAAACTGAAAGACAAGTTGCTTTATTATTTAAATAAATTTGAGCAATATCTACTGGATTGTAATCATCAATTATTATACCTGCTGATGGACTTGCTTTTTTAATTTCAGCAATAATGGAAGTTTTATTATTTTTTAAATTATTTTCTATTTTCTCTTTAAAATTAATATAGCTATCATTTTTATCAATTAATTCATCCAAAGTTCTAATATCTAAGGATTTTTTTAATTCATCAACTTTTTCAATTTTCTTTTGAATGATATTTTGAAGTATATTTTTAGACATTTTGAATTTTTTCTAGATGTAAAAAAGTTTTTCCAGAAAGGATAAATTCTCTTGTGTAATTATAAGCCTCAGAAAAGTCAGAAAACTTTTCTCCAACAATTAAACCTGCTGCAGCATTTAAACAAACTGCTTTAGAAAAATCATTATCTTCACCCTTAAATATTTCAATCATCTTATCAGCATTAAATTTAGCATCATCACCTACTAAATTTTTAAAATTATCTGCATTAATTCCTAAAGCATTTGGATCTATTTTTAATTCAGATATTTGACCATCTTTTAATTGAATAACATTAGTTATTGCATATGGAGATATCTCATCTAATCCATCCTTGCTATTTACTATCCAAGCAAATTTTAAATTTAAATTTTTAAGTCCTTCTGCAAAAATTTTTAGTAATTTTTTATCAAAAACGCCAACAACTTGTCTTTCTACAAGAGCAGGATTGCTTAAAGGCCCAATCATATTAAAAATTGTTCTTTTGCCAATCTTCTTTCTAACAGGACCAACAAATCTCATTGCATTATGATAATTGGGAGCAAACATAAAACCAAAATTATTAATACTAATTTCATTCTCAATATCTTTTGGCTCTAGATCAATTTTAATTTTAAGAGCCTCCAAAACATCACCAGATCCACATTTTGAAGAAACAGCCTTATTTCCATGTTTAGCTACTTTTGTGCCCATGCTTGCTAAAAGTAGAGCAGAAGCTGTTGAAATATTAAGTGTATTCATGCCATCACCGCCAGTTCCACAAGTATCAATACAATCACTTACATTCACTCTTTTTGATTTTTCTCTTAATACAAAAACACCACCAGCTATTTCATCGGCAACTTCACCTTTTTCAGACAATAGTGTTAGAAAGTTAAAAATTTGTTCATCACTGGCTTTTCCTGTCATTAAAATTTCAAATGCAGACTTACTTTCCTCAAATGTTAAATCTTGTTTATTTGTTAGTTTTTCTAAAATTTGATCCATAAATTTAATAATTTATAAAGTTTCTCAGTATTTTCATCCCAAATTTAGTTTTTATACTTTCAGGATGAAATTGCAGGCCATGAATGTTGAATTTTTTATGTTGAACACCCATTATAACACCATCTTCTGTTTCAGCTGTAATTACTAGCTCTTTTGATAATGTTTTTTTATCAATTATCAAACTATGATATCTGGTAGCCTCAAATGTATTTGGGAGATTTTTTAAAATACCGATTTTTTTAGATTTAATTTTGCTTGTTTTGCCGTGCATTAGCTTTCTTGATTGTATAATTTTTGATCCAAAAACTTGTCCAATTATCTGATGACCCAAACATACTCCTAAAAAAGGTAATTCTTTGTATAATGATTTCAATATTTTAATACAATTACCAGATTGATTTGGGTTGCCGGGTCCTGGTGAAATAACAATTTTATCATACTTCCTTTTAATGATTTCTTTAGAATTAATTTTATCATTCCTAACTACGTCAACTTTAATATTTAATGAGGAGATATAGTGATATAAATTAAAAGTAAAACTATCGTAATTATCTATTAACAATATTTTCATTATCTTAAAGCATTAATTAAAGCTTTCGCTTTATTAACTGTTTCCTCATATTCATTTTTGGGTTTACTATCTGCTACTATACCTGCACCAGCTTGCACATAAAATTTTTTATTTTTAGCAACTGCAGTTCTTAAAGCAATGCATGTATCAAATTCTCCATTTGCAGAAAAATATCCAATTCCACCTGCATATACTTTTCTTTTTGTTGTTTCTAATTCATCTATAATTTCCATAGCCCTAATTTTTGGAGCTCCAGATACAGTACCTGCTGGAAAACCAGCCAAGAGCGATTTAAATTTTGAAAATTTTTTATTATATTCCCCAACTACATTTGAAACTATATGCATAACATGAGAATATCTTTCAATAATGAAGCTTTCTGAAACTTTTACTGAATTTATCTTTGAGACTTTACCAGCATCATTTCTACCTAAATCAAGAAGCATCAAATGCTCTGAAAGCTCTTTTTTATCTTTAAGTAGGTCTCTTTCATAAAAAAGATCTTCTTTTTTAGTTTTACCCCTTGGTCTAGTTCCTGCAATTGGTCTTACAGTAATTTTATTATCCCTAAGTCTCACAAGTATTTCAGGACTTGCACCGATTATTTGAAAATCCTCAAAGTTGAAGAAAAACATAAAAGGAGAAGGGTTTGTTACTCTAAGTTTTTTATAAATATCTAATGGTTTTTTTGTTAATTTAGCCTCAAATCTTTGGCTTAAAACAACCTGAAAAATATCTCCTAATTTTATATATTTCTTTGCCTTTTTAACTATTGATAAAAATTTATTTTTTGAAGTGTTAGATTTCACTTTTATATTTATCGATTTTTGAATTATTTTTTTATCAATATTTTTAATTGATGACTGAATGAGTAATTTAAACAAATCAGATTTTATTTCCTCATATTTATTTTTATAGCTTTTAATCTTTTCATCTCTAAAAATGTTAGATATATAAAATATTTCTTTTTTTAAATTGTCATGAATAACCAATGTTCTTGGACGCAGAAGTCTCACATCGGGTAAATTGAGATCATTTTTACAATTATCAGGAATTTTTTCTATATATCTGATTGAATCATAAGAAAAATACCCAGAGATTAATGAGCAAATGTTAGGTAAACTTTTAGGAGTTTTAAACTTGAAATCTTCAATGATTTTTTCAATTAATTTTTCTGGTTTATCATTTAATTTTTTTTTTGTATTTTTTTGAATTATATAAGAATTATTATTATTAAATTCCCAAATTTTATCAGGATTTTTACCGAATATTGTATATCTTCCTTTGATTTTACCTTTTTCTACAGATTCAAATATAAAACTATTTTTTTCCTCTAGGAAATTATCTATTAAGTTTAATACTTCCTCATCATTTTTTACTTTCTTTTTAGTAAAGATGATCTGATTTTTTTTGCTTCTGTGTCGAAACTTAAAATCTTTGAAGCTTCGATTAATAATCATTTGAAATAATTTTTAACTCTATCGATAGTTTTTTGGTTTAATTGTATTTTATATTTGCTAATTAGCAATTGATCATAAGCAGTTAAAATACTTTTTCTTGTATTGGTAAATTCATTATTTACAAAATTCTTATAATCTTCACCTTCTTTGTTTAGTAGATTTTTATTAGAGCCTGTAATTTTTACTAAATAAATTTTATTTTCACTATTGTTTACTAAAGTAAAAGAATTGACTGGTAATGAGTAAAGCATTTTTACAGAATTTATTTCAAAAACTTTGTCGTCGTTAATAGAGCTAATTGACATGTATTCTTTATCAAAATTACTTAACTCATCAAATTTTGTGTTATTGAACTTATTATTTTGAATTTCTTCTAAAATTTTTCTGTTGTAATCAAATTTTTCTTTTTGATAAATTAATTCAACTATTTCATTTTTGATTATTTCATCATCTAAATCCGGAGTCAGATCATATTCTTGATCTATATTATATAGTAAAAAATTATCACCACTCTCAATTAAATCTAATTTCGTGTCTTTTTTTGAATAAATTAATTCTTCATTTATTTGTTCACTTGAGTTAGGTGCAAATTTAGAAATATCTATAATATTTACATTAATATTTCCCAAAATATTTTGAAAACTCGCACCTTGTGAAATTTTGTTTTCAATTTCATCAATTTCATCAAAAAAGTCTTGATTGAATTCTTCAATACCAATCAAATTTTTAGGATTTAAAATAACGTATCTAAAATCAATGTATTCTCTTTTTAATTGGTCTTTATTTTCTTCTATAAATACTTTTATTTCATCATCAGTATAATCTGACTTTAGTTTATATAGATTTTCCATATCAAAGTATTCAATATCTAAAGTTCTATTATTTTCTTCAAATTTTTTATCAATTATAAATTTTGGAGTAATAGTTCCAGCTCCAATAAAATCAAATAAATGTTTTTGTAATTCTCTATTTTTTAATTTTAATTCAAACATTGGCGCAGACATATTGTTTGATAATAAAAATTTTTCATACTTCACTCTTTCAAATTTACCATTTTCATTATGGAAATTTTTATTCTCTTTAATATTTTTTAATATTGTTTTTTCATTAATAGAAAGATCAAAGTCTTTAATTTCTAAATCAATCAATGTAGTTGAAATTAATCCTGACAATAATTCTTCAATAATATTGTTGTCTAAATTATCTCTAATTGCTACTTGCGAAATCCCACTTTGGTTTACATAATCAATAAAATCTTGAGTTGTTACATTTGTTTTATTTATTTTTGCAATATTGTTTTGATTATTTGTACTAAATCCACCACCAAAACCACCAAAGCCAAAAGCAATAATAATTATAACAATTAACACTAATCCACCGAATTGTTTCCAGCCTAAGTTTTTTAATTTTTCAATCATTGCGTTATAAATTTATTGATCTGTAAAAAACAAATCTATAGATTAAAAAGTCAATTATGACAAATAAATATATGTATTTTGTAGCCAATTGGAAAATGTTTGGTGATTTAAGAACTCTAAATTCACTTAATAAAGTAATAAAGTTTTCAAAAACTAATAAAAAAAATAAGTTTAAAATAGTTTATTGTCCACCAAATACATTAATTCGACCTTTGTCGAGAAGGCTTAAAAAAACCAAAATTGAAGTTGGTGCTCAAAATTGTCATCACATTTATGACTATGGTGCACATACAGGTCAAGTTAATTCTAGTATGCTCAAAAATGTTGGGGCAAAGTATGTTATTTTAGGTCATTCAGAAAATAGACAACTAGGCGAAACAGATAATTTAATTAATTTAAAAATTAAAAGTGCTATTAAGTCAGGTCTTAAAATTATATTTTGCATTGGTGAAACTTTAAAAGAAAGAAGAACTAAAAAAACAAATCAAATTTTAAAAAGACAAATTGAAAAAGGTTTAAAATCAATAAAAAATAAATCTAAAATTATTATAGCTTATGAACCGGTATGGTCTATTGGTACAGGAATAATTCCAAAAGAGGGAGCTTTAATTCAAACTATTTCATTTATAAAAAATAGATTTGTAAAAAAATATCCTAAAATCTTATATGGTGGATCTGTAAATACTAATAACGCTGATAAATTAAAAAAAATTCCCAACATTGATGGTTTTTTGATTGGCGGAGCATCACAGAATCCAAAAAAATTTATTGATATAATTCAAAAAACCATTATTTAGACCAACATGGAAACTTTATTACTAGTGATAAACATCATACTAGCAGTTATTTTAGTTCTTTTGGTCTTATTACAAAAATCAGAAGGTGGAGCTCTTGGTATTGGAGTTTCTCAAGAAAATTTCATGCTATCTAGGTCAGCAGGGAGCTTTATGACAAAAGCTACTGCGATTGTAGCAACACTTTTTATTATCTGTAGTTTGGCTCTTACAATAATTTCTAGAGCAGAACTTACTCCTACAGGTTCAGTATTAGATAATGTTGAGGAAAAAACTGAAGACACGCCATCAATTCCAGAAAATAATTAATTAATCCTTTTCAATTCATTTTTTATTCGCTATAAGATACTTCCATGGCGCGATATATATTTGTCACTGGCGGCGTGGTTTCTTCCCTTGGTAAAGGTCTATCTTCAGCTTCGCTAGCTTATTTATTACAATCTAGAGGTTATAAAGTTAGATTAAGAAAATTAGATCCTTATCTAAATGTTGATCCAGGAACAATGAGTCCATTTCAGCATGGCGAGGTATATGTTACCGATGATGGAGCTGAAACAGATTTAGATCTTGGTCATTATGAGAGATTTTCAGGAGTATCAGCTAAAAAATCAGATAATATTACTACAGGAAAAATTTATAATGATGTTCTAAAAAAAGAACGTAAAGGGGAGTATTTAGGTAAAACAGTTCAAGTCATTCCCCACATAACTAATCGTATAAAACAGTTCATAAAAAATGAATCATCTAAAGAGGATTTTGTAATTTGTGAAATTGGTGGAATAGTAGGAGATATAGAAAGCTTACCGTTTGTAGAAGCAATAAGACAATTTGCAAACGATGTTGGAAAAAAAAATGCATTATTTATTCATTTAACATTAGTGCCATACTTGAAAGCATCGGATGAAATAAAAACAAAACCAACTCAACACTCTGTAAAAGAATTAAGGAGCATTGGTATTCAGCCAGATATAATAATTTGTAGATCAGAAAGACCTATACCTTTAGGGCATAGAAAGAAAATTTCATTGTTTTGTAATGTAGATATTAAGAATGTAATTGAAACAGTCGATGTTAAAACTATATATGAAGCACCAATTAGTTTCTTTAATCAAAAATTAGACATTCAAGTTTTAAATTATTTTAAATTAAAATCGAAAAAACCTGCAAATTTAAAACCTTGGAAAAAAATTACAAAAATTATTTTACAAAATAAAAAACAGCTTAATATTGCAATAATTGGTAAGTATGTGGAGCTTAAAGATGCATATAAATCGTTGGATGAAGCACTTACCCATGGAGGTATTGAAAATAATATTAAAGTAAATTTAGTAAGAATTGACTCAGAAAAATTGAAAGTTTCTGAAATAAAGAAAAAGCTTAACAATATTTCAGGAATTTTAATTCCAGGCGGTTTTGGCAAAAGAGGAACTGATGGAAAAATAGAGGCAATAAAACATGCTAGAAAGAATAATATACCTTTTTTAGGTATTTGTTATGGAATGCAAATGGCAATAATTGAATTTGCAAGAAACCAGTTAAATTTAAAAAAAGCAACTTCAAGTGAATTTGATAAAAAAGGTTTACCTATTATAGGTCTAATAAACGAGTGGACAAAAGATGGTAAAAAAATAAAAGGTACAGATAAAGATCTAGGCGGTACGATGAGACTAGGTTCTTATGATGCCAAATTAAAAGAGAATTCAAAAATAAGAAAAATATACAAATCAAGACTAATAAAAGAAAGACATAGACACAGGTATGAAGTTAATATTGTTTTCAAAGATAAATTTGAAAAAAAAGGTATGATTTTTTCAGGTTTATCACCAGATAATAAGCTTCCAGAGATTATAGAGTTAAAAAACCATCCTTGGTTTATAGGTGTTCAATTTCATCCGGAATTTAAATCTAGACCTTTGACGCCTCATCCTTTATTCTCATCATTTATCAAGGCAGCAAAAAATCATAAATGAGTAGTATTAAAGTAAATTGCGGAAATATAGAAATTTCAAATGATAATAAAATTTGTATTATTGCTGGACCTTGCCAACTTGAAACCGAGCAACATGCAATGGATATGGCTGGAAAAATTAAAGAAATTACAAAAAAATTTGGACTTGGATTTATTTATAAAACCTCATTTGATAAGGCAAATAGAACTAGCTTAAAAGGCAAAAGAGGTGCGGGTCTTGAAGCATCGTTACCAGTTTTTGATAAAATAAAAAAAGAATTAAATGTTCCAATTTTAACAGATATTCATAACGCTGAACAATGTTCTATAGTAGCAAATCATGTTGATGTGCTCCAGATACCAGCTTTTTTATGCAGACAAACAGATTTATTAATAGCTGCAGCCAAAACAAATAAAATTATTAATGTAAAAAAAGGTCAGTTCTTAGCACCATGGGATATGGTAAATGTAACTAAAAAAATTTCAGACTCTGGAAATAAAAATATTTTAGTTACAGAAAGAGGAGCAAGTTTTGGATACAATACTTTAGTTTCTGATATGAGATCATTGCCAATCATGGCTAAAAATGGTTATCCAGTCATTTTTGATGCAACACATTCTGTTCAACAACCTGGTGGGCAAGGTGAATCCTCTGGTGGTCAAAGAGAGTTTGTTGAATATTTATCTAGAGCTGCTGTAGCTGTTGGTGTCGCAGGAATATTTATTGAAACTCATCAGGATCCTGATAACGCACCATCCGATGGTCCAAATATGGTACCATTGAATAAATTAGAAAACTTATTAAAACAATTAAGTGATATTGATTTATTAATAAAATAGTAGGTTTAATTTAAAAAATTATAAAAATGTTTAAAAATTTAATTTTAACTTTTTGGTCTAATAAATGGGATTAGGACTGTATCGTATTATTAATTTTAACAATAAAAAATTTTCAATTAAATTTTTTAATCAAAGATTGCCTTTTATTTATATTTTATTTAATTTTCTTTTTAGAAAATTTATAGTTAACCCAAATATTGATGACAAGGAAATCTTACAATTTCATAAGTCTGGTTTTACCAAAATAGATATATCTTTAAAAAAAGAAATTGAGGAGTATAAAGATAAATTTTTTATAAATGATCAAAATCAAAAAGAACACTTAAAAAAAGTACCTTTAGAATTAGACAAAAAGTATAAAAAAGATTTAGCAATTAAAATTAAAAAAAAACTTTCTCCACTTTTAAAAAAATTGGAAAAATATTTTAATTGTGACGTTTTTTTATCAGACATAGAAATATGGAGAAATTATAATCATAATGAAAGTTTAAATTTAAACGTTACACACTTTGGAGATCATTTTCATCAAGATAGTTACACTATGACGTATAGTAAAATATTTGTTAATTTAATGGATATTGATGAGAATGATGGTCCATTGGAAGTAATACCAAGAGAAAACAGAAATTCTTTTGTTAAATCCTTCAATTATAAAGATATGAATAATTACAATCTTTCTGGCGATAAAACTTTAATAAAAAAAAATGTTGGAAAAATAGGCGATTGCTGTTTGTTTAGTTCATCACAGATTTTTCATAGAGCAGGTGTACCAAAAAATTACAGGGATAATATGCAAATAATTTTAGTTACTGTGCCAAAAAAATTTTCAGACAAACTCTGCAATATTAATGATGAGAAGTTATTTGAAAAAAATTTTGAACTCTTTCAAAAATTTACTAAACCCTATAGTATTATAAAAACAATTAGATTATTTTTTACCCTATTTAAATATAAGTTAAATGGATAAAATTATTAATATTAAAGCGCGTCAAGTTTTTGACAGCAGAGGAAACCCAACAATAGAGGCAGAGGTTTATATTAAAAATAATAGCGCATCCGCTATTTGTCCCTCAGGTGCTTCCACAGGAACTTTTGAAGCTTTTGAAAAAAGAGATAAAAATAATAAACGGTATTTAGGAAAAAGTGTTTTAAATACAGTTAACTTAGTTAACACAAAGATTTCAAAAAAATTAAAAGGACAAAGTATCCATAATCAAGAAAGAATTGATGCTTTGTTAATTAATTTAGATGGCACAAGACAAAAAACTAACTTAGGAGCTAATGCGATGTTAGCAGTTTCTATGGCTGTAAAAAAATTGTCTGCAAAAGCAAAAAAATTACCTTTGTATAAAACTTTTTCTCAAAAAAATAACTTTCAATTACCTTATCCATTAATGAACATTATTAATGGTGGAGCGCATGCAAATAATGGTCTTAGAATTCAAGAGTTTATGATCAGGCCTGATCGAGCAAAAAGTTTTTCTGAGGCAATGCGGATTTGTTTTGTTGTCATTAAAAACTTAAGTAAATTAATTAAAGATAAAGGTTTATCAACTTCAGTAGGCGATGAAGGTGGGTTTGCACCCATGATCAGTAGTAATAATCAAGCTTTAGATTTAATTGTGAGTGCAATTAAAAAATCAGGATTTATTAATGGTAAAGATGTTTCTATTTGTCTAGATGTGGCTGCTAATGAATTATATAAAAAAAACAAATACTCTATTCATTCTAAAAGTTATATTTCAGTAGATAAATCCATTAAAGAATATCAAAAAATTATAAAAAAATATAAAATTAAGTCTATTGAAGATCCATTTGCTGAAAATGATTGGTTAGCATGGAATAAATTAATGAAATCAATAAAAAAAGTTCAGATCGTTGGAGATGATTTGTATGTAACAAATCTTGAAAGATTAAAGAAAGGTTTTTTAAATATTTCTTCAAATTCTATCTTAATAAAGCTAAATCAAATTGGCACTGTTTCAGAAACGTTAGATGTAATTAAATTTGCTCAAACAATTGGATATAAAACAATTATATCTCATCGATCAGGTGATAGTGAGGAT
>CACKZG010000007.1 GCA_902604545.1 uncultured Pelagibacteraceae bacterium | reverse complement strand
GAGAAATATTTGTTAAGTGGGATGAAGCATCAGATGATGAATGGCTTTTGTTAATTTATATAAAAAATAATTCGCCTGATGAAGGAATAGTTATTGAAGATAAAACTAACCCAGAAAAAAATATTTCTCATGAATTTAAAAATAATGAAATATTTAAGGCTTCAGATACTATGGTTGACGCACTTACTCAATTAATCGGAAGAAAAAGAGCAAAAAATAACAATTAAATTATCATAAATTATTAAGTATCATTTGGAATGTTATTTTCATCTGCATTAATGATAATTTTATATTTAGTATTTAGATATGTTCTTGCATGGATAAGATATTTTAACAGTCTTGACTCTAGATTAGGCCAATCAACATGGCGATGGAGTTATGATTATCCAGTTATAGGTGAAAGAGATATCTCAGATCTTGATGATAAAACTTTTGTTAGACTGAGAAGAAAAAGAAATAGAGTTATAACTCTAATGTACTCAATTTTATTAATAATGTTCTTGTTATCTATGTCTTTACTCAGTGAATTTTTAATATTTTTCTTAACTTAGTTTTTGAGTTGTTTTTTATTTTTCAAATATAAAAAAAAGGCAACCATTTCATACCCATATTTAAAGATTGTGAAAATTATTGGTAGTTTAAAAAATTTATATAGAAATTTATATTTTGGAATTTTTTTCCAAACATAAAGAAATGCTTCTGCCCCCTGAATAATTTTACCGTTTTCTTTAACATGTAGTCTTCTTAACAATTCTTTATCATTTCTTGATGTTTCTTTTTCAGCATCTGAATTATTAGTTATATCTATCCAATCAATATCTTTGATATTTTCTTTTTTATATAGGTTAATTTCAGATCTACAGATTTTACAAGAATTATTAAAATATACTTTCATTTAATAATAATTAACTTTAAGTAAGAAATTGTACATGCGTAAAATGATCAGTTGAAAATTATCAACAAACTACTATTTAAGGTGAATGAGTAATTTCTTTAATAAATCAGATTTAACAAGACAAGATGTAGATAAATTAGTATCTGAAACACTTAACAATTGTGATGATGGCGAACTTTATTTAGAGGAGTCTAAATCAGAGTCAATTTTGCTAGATGATAACAAAATAAAAAGCTCAAACTACAGCTCTGATTTGGGATTTGGTTTTAGGGCTATCTCAAACGAGGTTGTTGCTTATTCATATTCAAATGAAATATCAAAAGATTCATTAAAAAATTCTTCAGAAAATCTTAAATCAACCCTGAAATCAATTAAAGGTACATACAATCATGAAATTCCAAAATCTAATAAAAAATTTTATAAAGATATTAATCCAATTGAACAAAAAACGTTAGATTCAAAATTAGAAGTCTTAAATAAAGTAAATGAATTTTTAAGAAAAAAAGATGGATCAGTAAAACAAGTGACAGCTAGTTTTGCTGGTGAACAAAAATCAATAGAGATTATTCGATCAGGTGGAGAGTCGCTTACTGATGTACGTCCATTAATTAGATTTAATGTGTCTGTGATGTTAGAAAAAAATGGAAGAAAAGAAACAGGTGTATATGGAATTGGTGGCAGACAATCTTATGATGACTATTTAAAAAATGACAACTGGAAAAATGTTTGTGAAGAGGCTTTTAGGATAGCATCAGTAAATTTAGAAAGTAAACCAGCACCTGCTGGTGAGATGAAAGTAGTTTTAGGACCTGGTTGGCCAGCTATATTAATTCATGAAGCAATTGGTCATGGTCTTGAAGGAGATTTTAATAGAAAAAAAACATCAGCATTTCATAATCTTATGGGTGAAAAAGTTGCAAGTGAGGGAGTAACAATTGTTGATGACGGTACGATAGATAATAGAAGAGGTAGTTTAACAATTGATGACGAGGGAACACCAACTGAGCGAACAGTTTTAATTGAAAACGGTATTCTTAAAAATTTTATGCAAGACAGACATAATGCAAGATTAATGAATACAAGATCCACTGGGTCTGGAAGAAGAGAAAATTATAGACATATCGTGTTACCAAGAATGAGAAATACAATGATGTTAAGTGGAAATCAAACTCAAGACGAAATGATTAAATCTGTTGATAAAGGAATTTTTGCAGTAAGTTTTGGAGGTGGCCAGGTGGATATTACATCTGGAAAATTTGTATTTAATTGTACTGAGGCTTACGAAATAAATAATGGTAAAATTGGATCTCCAATTAAAGGCGCAACACTTATTGGTGATGGACCATCAATACTTAAAGAAGTATCGATGGTAGGAAATGATATGATGTTAGACCCAGGTATAGGAACTTGTGGAAAAGCAGGACAAGGAGTTCCAGTGGGTGTCGCTCAACCTTCAATTTTGATTGATAAAATGACAGTTGGTGGAACAAAAATTTAAATTATGGTTAAGGATCAAGAATTTCTAAAATTGAAAGCTTCATATTGTTTGGATTTGGCAAAAAAAATGGGAGCAACTGATGCAAGTGTTGTAGTTGGTCACTCAATTTCAGAAACAGTTAATTTTAGAAATAAATCCCTAGAAGCCTCAGATAGATCGGATGGATTGGCATTAAGTATAGAAACTTATTTAGGTAAAAGAAGATCTTCAATTTCATCATCAAATTTACTAGATGAGAATATAAAAACTTTAATTGAAAAGTGTTTTGAAACAACAAAAATTACACCAGAGGATGAATTTAATTCTTTGCCTGATAAAAATTTATTATCCAAACAAATTAGTAGTCTTAATTTGTATGATCAAACAAGATTCGAAAACGATAAAAAAATAAAATATTTAAAAGATTTAGAGGAGGCTGCTTCATCAGAAAATCAAATTATAAATACAGAATCTAGTTTTACTGAAAACAAATCAAATTTTATATTAGCTAACAGTGACGGTTTTTGTGACGGTTATAAAACTTCATCTTTTACTACTTCTTGCGTAACAGTTGCAAAAGATGAAAATAGCATGGAAAGAGACTATGAATTTTCTAGCAAACGTCATTTGTCTGATATTAAGCAAGCATCAGATCTTGGAAATAAATCTGCCGAGCAAACTATCAGAAAATTGAACCCTAACAAAATTGGAAGTGAGAAGATAAGCATAATTTTTGATAAAAGAATTTCAAAAGGAATGTTAAGTGTTTTTGCAAGTGCAATATCTGCATCTGCAATTGCAAGAGGCACTTCATTTTTAAAGGATAAAATTGGTCAACAGGTTTTTGCTAATTCGATAAATGTAATTGATAAACCAGATATAATTAAAGGAATGGGTTCTCAAAATTTTGATTCAGAGGGTGTAAACTCTAATACATTACAACTTATAGAGAATGGAATACTTAAAAATTACCTTGTCGACACTTACAATGGAAAAAAATTAAATTTACAATCAAATGGAAGAAGTGGCGGAACTACTAATTTATATTTTGAAAATGGAAATATAAGTTATGAAGATCTTCTAAAAAAAAATTTAAAAAGTCTTTATATTACAGAAACTATTGGTCATGGATCTAATCTTGTAACAGGAGATTATTCAGTAGGGGCGACTGGTTTTTTGGTTGAAGACGGAGAATTTAGATATCCTGTTAATGAAATAACAATTGCTGGTAATTTTAAGGATATGTTTAAAAATATAACTTTAGCTAATGATTTAGAATTAGAATATTCAGTCAATTCACCAACTATGATGATAGAAGGTATGACTGTTGCAGGAAAATGAGCAGTTATTGCGTAATTGGCTCTGGAATTTCAGGAGCGACAATAGCTAATCTTTTAAGCAAAAAAAATTCTGTACATATTTATGATAAAGCTCGAGGTCCAGGTGGCAGATCTTCCTTTAAAAGATTAAACAAGTCAAAAGGATTTGACCATGGGGCACAATATATTTCTCCAAAATCAATCCAATTTAAGAAATTTATTACAAATTTACGTAAAAAAAAAATTCTAAAAAAATGGAGTGGCAAACATATTTTTTTAAACAAATTAAAAAAAGAAAATAAAAATCATATTAAAATAATTGGTTGCAAAGGTAATAATGATATCAGCAAACATTTGATAAAGAATATAAAATGTAACTTTCAAAGTGAGTTAGAGAAGATTAAATTTATAAATAATAAATGGAAATTAGATTTTAAGAACAACCAAATAAAATATTATGATAAATTAATATTAACTTGTCCACTCCCACAATTAAAAAAATTATCAAAAAAATTTATAGATGATCCATTCATCAAACAAAAAATTAAAATGGATGCAAATATTACAGTCATGATTGAAATTAAAAAAACAAATAAAAACATATCAAGTTATTTATTTGACGACAAAATTTTAGGATGGGCCGCTAAAGAAAATAGTAAAAGAAGATTTAAAAGTAATAATGATTTATGGACTTTACAAAGCACAAGTCTATGGGCAAATAAAAGAATAAATAAAAATAGAGACAATAAAGAAAAAAATTCAAAGATTTTGATTGATCGATTTTTTAAACTTACTGGAATTAAAAAAAAAAAAATATTAACCTCATTAAACCATGGTTGGAAATATTCTTCAAATTCTAGGCCCTTTAAAGTCAAAAGTTATTGGAATACTAAATTAAATTTAGGAGTATGTGGAGACTGGTTTGTGGGACCTAGGGTTGAGGCTGGATGGATAAGTGCAAATAATCTTTATAAAAAAATAAATAAATAAATAATTTTATTCAAGATTTTTTAAACGATATTCCCAATCTCCCATTCTTTTATATGTAACTTTGACAATAACTGAAGTTTTTTTATCAAGCCAAATATCAAAATTTAATTTTTTATCCTCAGGTAGAGACATATCTTTAGATGTAAGTTTGAAATGATCTGTTTCGTATTGTTTGCCATTAATTGAAATATTTTCTTTGCCAATAAAAGTTACTATTTGTTCTTTTATACTTCCAGAAATAGGACTTATTTGGCTTTCTGTTTGTAAAATTTTATGACTCCACCAATTTCCTATAATATTTTTTTTAGAAGCTTCACCTGAATATGAGGACCCTTTGATGTAAAACTTTTTATTATTTTTATCCAGTTTTAAGTTTACAAATTTTTCTTTTTTATTTTGAAGTGTCTTTGATTGAAAAGATATTAAATCATCTTTTAAATAAATTTCTTCCCCATATCCCTCTACTTTAAATATTGTTGCAAATAGTAATTTTACCTCAAATTTGTATTGATTTTTTACTGTCGTTTTTTCACCATCTCTTTTAAAAAAATAATTGTTATATCCAATTACTTCATCATTTCTCAAGATCTCCATTTCTATTTTGTCAAATTTGTTATAATGACCAATATGAGCTAAAGAAGTTGATGAGAAAAATACAACAAATAAAATAACTACTAACTTTTTCATTTGATAGTTACAATATTAGAATTTTTCATTAATAGATATAGATTACTACAATTATGTTTTTAAAAATAAAAAAAATTCCAAAAGTAAAATGGAGCTCAGAAAAACCATTTAATTTTAAACCAAAGTTTTCTACATTTTTTTTCTTATGTTTTGGTTTGTCTTTATTTGGGTTAGGTGAGGGATTGTTAATTGTTTCATTCACAGGAGCCTCTCCTTGGAGTGTTTTAGCCCAAGGTATTTCCTTAAATGTTAATTTAAGTATAGGAACTATCACATTATTAATAAGTATTGCTGTTTTAATTTTATGGATACCTCTTGGGCAAAAACCAGGGATGGGTACAATATTCAATGCTCTGATAATTGCAATTATGATTGATCTTTGTATTAAGTATGTTCCAACACCATCAAATTATATTCATCAATTATTATTAGCTGTAATTTCTGTTATCATGGTTGGTATAGGTGGGGGTATTTACTTGGTATCGAATTTAGGAGCCGGTCCTAGAGATGGATTGATGATAGGGTTACAAAAATTAACTAATTTTCCTATAGCTGTTGTAAGAGGAACATTAGAAATTTCAGTTGTTAGCATTGGGTGGTATTTAGGAGGAACAGTAGGGGTTGGAACTTTATTGTTTGCATTTGGAATAGGTCCTTGCGTTGCTTTAGGACTTTATTTAGTTGATAAAACTTTTGATTAGGCTGCAGCTATAGCTTTTTCGCTTTTTTTTCTCTCGTGGGGGTCAAGAATTGCTTTTCTTAATCTACAAGAGTCTGGTGTTATCTCTAAAGCTTCATCTGTATTAAGCATACTTAATTGTTCTGCAATTGACATTTTCCTTACAGGTGTAAGCACGACATTCTCATCAGTACCTTGAGTTCTCATATTGGTCAATTTTTTACCCTTCATTACATTAATGATCATATCTCCTGGTTTAGGCGAAAGACCAACAATCATTCCAGGATAAACTGAGTCGTTGTGTGTAACAAACATCTCTCCTCGTGCTTGTAAGTTAAAGATAGCGAATGCAACAGCTTTTCCTTGTTCCATGGATATTAACGCTCCGTTTCTTCTACCCTCCATTTCTCCTTCAAAAGGACCATAGCTATGGAATATTCTATTAATCACTCCATTTCCTTTTGTAAGTGTAAGAAATCTACTTGTGTAGCCCATTAAACCTCTAGTAGGCGCATGAAAAATTAATCTTTTTTTATTGGTTCCAGTGTCTTTTAATTCTATTAGTTTACCTTTTCTTCTATTCATTGAATCAATTACTTTTGACGAATGTTCTTCATCAAGGTCCATGGTAATTTCCTCAATTGGCTCAAGTTTGTTTCCATTTTCATCAGTTTTATATAAAACTTTTGGAGGACTAACTGTCATTTCAAAACCTTCTCTTCTCATTTGAGTTAAAAGAATTTCCAACATCAACTCACCTCTACCACTAACAACAAAAGAGTCTTTTCCCTCGTTTTCAGAAAATGTAATTCCAACGTTATTTTGAGCTTCTTGAACTAATCTATCTCTTATTTGCGTGCTGGTTAGTTTTTTACCTTCAGTTCCAGCTAAAGGTGAAGTATTTACAGTAATAGTAATTGACATTGTGGGAGGATCTATCGGTGTAGCAGGGATTGGTTCTTTTACCTCTAAGTCACATATTGTATCAGCAACGTTTGCTTTTTCTAACCCGGCAACAACCACAATATCTCCAGCCTCGCCAATATCTATTGGAACTTTTTTTGTCCCTTCATATCTAAAAATTTTTGTTAACTTTCCTTCATCAACTTTTTCACCATTTAAATTGATTGCCTTTATAGATTGATTAGCTTTAGCAGTACCTTGTGTAATTCTTCCAACTAAACTTCTTCCTAAAAAACTATCTGCATAAAGTAGAGTTGACAACATTGCAAAAGGTTTAGTTTTGTCAAGTTCAGCAGGTTTTACATGATCAACAATTAAATTTAACAAAGGATTTAAATTTTCTTTTGAACCATCAACTTCATGATTTGCCCAACCGGATCTTCCACTTGCATATAGAACTGGAAAATCTAATTGTTCTTCATTTGCGTCTAAGCTAACAAACAAATCAAATGTTTCATCTAAAACTTCATTAGCTCTTTGATCAGCTTTATCTAATTTGTTAATAACAACAATTGGTTTTAATCCTTGTTTAAGTGCTTTAGATAATACAAATTTTGTTTGAGGCATAACACCTTCTGCGGAGTCAATTAACAACAAAGCTCCATCTGCCATACTTAAAACTCTTTCAACTTCAGCAGCAAAATCTCTGTGACCAGGAGTATCGATTATGTTTATTCTTGAATTATTCCAATTAATAGAAGCAGGTTTTGCTAAAATTGTAATTCCTCTTTCTTTTTCAAGCTCACCTGAATCCATTAACCTTTCATCAACAATCTCATTATCTCTAAATGAACCACTTTGTTTCATTAAATTGTCAATTAAAGTAGTCTTGCCATGGTCAACATGAGCTATAATTGTGATATTTCTGATATTATTTTTCATAAATTTTGGCTCTTATACATATTTAAAATGATATTAAAACTTAAAAAAACTCATAGCAGGCTTGAATATTTCTTAAAATTTAGGACTAATTTGTCTTTTTTTGCTTATCTTTTTTAATTCTTCTTTTTTCTTTTAAATTAAATTTAGGTTTTTTTTTAACACTAGAATCTTTAAAGGATTTTCCACTATATCTTTTTGACATTAAAATATTTTAATTCATCTTTCATTGCATACTTTTTCTGTAACCATTCCTTGCACAGTTGTTTTTGGATCAAAGTATTCCCAAACAAAGTAAGAGGGTTCAGATTCTGGCATAATGGCTTCAAAATTTGTTTTACCTTTACCCATATGTTCCGAGTAGCCAGTATATGTTATCCACTTCATTTCATATGTGTCACAATTGACCATTGAATGTGATATAACTGATTTGTCCTCATCATAATTTTTTAAATAATTTCCTAGTTGCCAATAAAATCTATAACTTCCAACTTTAAAAACTGATTTTTTATCGTAATACCAGGCTGTATCACCATCGATTGTTGTAACAACTTTTGTCCAATTAAAACTTGCAGACAGAGCAGTGTTAGTAAACAATAAAAAAATTACTATTTTAAAAAAAATATTTTTCATAGTTATTTTTAACATTAAAGACTAAATTGGACAAAAAAAAAGAGCAGTAAAAACTGTCCTTATTGAATTTTTGTTTGAGGTAGAGGATTACATTCACACACATATTACGCCAATACTCACTTATTTAAGAAGTTCATTGAAAAGTTCATTGAGAAAACCCTCCAATTTAAAAGCAAGTTAAAAGATGATTTTATTATTTCTCGAACTCTTTTTTGATTGGAGTAAAATATAAGAAGACTAATATTGCTCCACTACATGCCCATCCCAATCCATCGAGCAAGTAAACTATTGGTCCATAAGCATTTATTCCCGTTAATAACACAATTATTGATCCTAAAATAAATAGGAATAGATACATTTGTTTTCCAATATTTTTAAATTTATATAATAGATATAAGTTTACCAAGTAAAACACCAAAAAAATTAATGCAATGACCCCAAGTATGTCAGTCATGTCATTTGGTGGATTTACACTCTCATTAAAATCAACAACTATTTCAGACTCATAAAAAACGGAAACAATTATTAGTATGGATAATGACAAATCTAATAAAATAAGTCTTTTGAATATTGTTTTTAAATTCATTCTGATTAAAACAGTACTATATTTATGAATAAAAAAAACCCCCGAAACTTTCGTTCCGAGGGTTCTAATTTTGTATAAAGTATGTTTTTAGAGTGTTCTCTAAATGGAAACGTATTACATTCCCATTCCTCCCATTCCTCCCATTCCGCCCATTCCACCTGGCATGCCACCAGGCATTCCACCAGCAGTGTCTTTTTCCTCTGGTTTGTCGGCGATCATTGCTTCTGTAGTTACTAATAATCCAGCAATTGAAGCAGCATCTTGTAGAGCAGTTCTTACAACTTTAACTGGGTCTATGATACCCTTTGCAAACATATCGCAATACTCTTCGTTTTGAGCATCATAACCATTTGTTTTTTTCTTCTGCTCTAACAATTTACCAACTACCACTGATCCATCTACGCCAGCATTTTTAGTAATTTGTCTAATAGGGGCCTCTAATGCTTTTCTGACAAGATCCACCCCTGCTTTTTGATCATCACCTTTTGCTTTAACCTTATCCAGTTCTTGAGCAGCATAAAGAAGCGCACAACCACCACCAGTTACAATACCTTCTTCAACAGCAGCTCTAGTTGCGTTTAAAGCATCTTCAACTCTGTCTTTTCTTTCTTTAACTTCAACTTCAGTTGCACCACCTACTTTAATTACTGCAACTCCACCAGCTAACTTAGCAAGTCTCTCTTGAAGTTTTTCTCTGTCATAATCAGAAGTAGTTTCCTCAACTTGTTGTTTGATAGATGCGCATCTAGCTTCGATATCAGATTTTTTACCACTACCGTTTACGATAGTACTATTATCTTTATCTACTTTTACTTTTTTACAAGATCCAAGATCATCGAGTTTAACATTTTCAAGTTTAATACCTAAGTCTTCAGAAATAACCTGACCACCTGTTAAAATTGCGATATCTTCAAGCATAGCTTTTCTTCTATCTCCAAATCCTGGAGCTTTAACTGCTACAACTTTTAATCCACCTCTAAGTTTGTTCACAACTAAAGTTGCTAAAGCTTCACCCTCAACATCTTCAGAAATAATCATCAACGGTCTACCAGCTTGTACAACAGCTTCTAAAAGAGGGACCATAGGTTGCAAGTTAGTTAATTTTTTCTCATGTAAAAGAATAAAAGGATTATCTAACTCTGTAGTCATTTTATCACTGTTAGTGATAAAGTATGGTGATAGATATCCTCTATCAAACTGCATACCTTCAACTACATCTAATTCTGTTTCAATACCTTTATTTTCTTCAACAGTAATAACCCCCTCGTTTCCAACTTTTTGCATTGCTTTTGCAATCATTGTACCAATTTCTTTATCGCCATTTGCAGAAATTGTACCAACTTGAGCTATCTCATCGCTATCTTTTACTTTTTTTGCAGATGCAACAAGACTTTCTTTTACTGTTTCTACAGCAGCATCAATTCCTCTTTTTACATCCATAGGATTCATGCCAGCTGTTACATACTTAACACCTTCTTTGACGATTGCTTGTGCGAGTATAGTTGCAGTCGTAGTTCCATCACCAGCTTCATCGTTAGTTTTGCTAGCAACTTCTTTAACCATTTGTGCTCCCATATTTTCAAATTTATCTTCAAGGTCTATTTCTTTAGCTACAGAAACGCCATCTTTAGTAATTCTAGGTGCACCATAAGATTTATCCATTACTACATTTCTTCCTTTTGGTCCTAAAGTTACTTTAACAGTGTCAGCTAAGATATTTACACCTCTAATCATTGCTGCTCTTGCTTCAGCATCAAATTTAACAATTTTTGCCATTATATTTCTCCTTTAAATTAAATTACTTAGTTGTAATACCCATAATGTCAGACTCTTTCATTATGCTGTATTCTTTACCATCAATTTTGACTTCAGTTCCTGACCATTTGCCAAATAAAACTTTATCACCAACTTTAACATCCATTGGAATTATTTTTCCATCCTCAGTTTTTGCCCCACCACCAATAGCAACTACTTTGCCTTCTTGAGGTTTTTCTTGAGCTGTGTCAGGGATAATTATACCTCCAGCAGTTTTTTCACTGCTGTCTAATACTTCGATTAAAACTCTGTCATGTAACGGTTTAAATTTCATAAATTCTCCTTAATAATTCTTTATAAATATGAGCTTCATATAGATATTTCACCGTCTATTTCAAGATCAGAAAATATTTAAGATATTAATATTGCTAGTAAATTCTAGATTTTATGGTTTATACCTTAAAATATGACCAAAAATTTAGATTTAAATGGCTTACAATCAATTGCTGATAATTATGATCTTTTTTATATAGACTTATGGGGTGTTGTTCATAATGGGGTTAATCTTCATGAAAAGGCAATAGCTGTTTTAAATGAACTTTTAAAAAAAAAGAAAATGTTAGTACTTTTAACAAATGCCCCAAGACCAAATAAAACTGTTCAAAATTTTTTAGAAAAGATGGGCATGGATAAAGTACTTAGAGATCACGTATTTACCTCAGGAGAGGCAGCTCTGAATTATTTGAAAAAATCATACTTATTGAAAAAGTTTTATCACATAGGACCACCAAGAGATTTTGATTTATTTTATTTATTTGAGAAAAATAAGTGCGAAGATATTAGTGATAGTGAATATTTATTGTGTACAGGATTGTTTGATGATCATGATAAGGATTTAAAATTTTATAAAGATTTACTCGAAAAACATATTTCCAAAAAAATGATTTGTACCAATCCAGATTTAATTGTTGATCGTGGTGAAGTTAGAGAGTTATGTGCAGGTTCTGTCGCAATGGTTTTTGAAAAAATGGGTGGAGAAGTTGTATATTTTGGAAAACCCCATCCAGAGGTTTATAATCAATCAATTGACAATAAAAATAAAAAAATATTAGCAATTGGTGATAATTTAAATACTGATATCAAAGGTGCAAATCTTTTAAATTATGATTCTTTATTAATTAGTAACGGAATACATAGAAATGAAATAAAAAATAGAGGTATTCAAGATGTTTCAAAGGAGTATGAAGCGATAGTTAATTTTATTCAATCAGATTTAAAATGGTAAAACACTACACAAATTTTAATATTGAAAAATTTCACAGAGGATCAATCATTCTAATAGGTAATTTTGATGGTTTACATTTGGGGCATCGAAAATTATTTCAATTAGCACAGTCATATAAGAAAAAATATAATTTAAAGATTGGTGTTGTAAATTTTGATCCAATGCCAAAAATGTTTTTCAATAAAAAATTAAAAAATTTTCGGCTTTCTAATATTGACCAAAAAATTAAGTTACTAAGTAATTTAAAAGTAGATTTTGTTATTACAAAAAAATTTGATAAAAAATTTTCAAAAACCAAAGCGTTAAACTTTATTTCTCAAATTTTAAATAAAAAATTAAGTTCCAAATTTATTTTTGTCAGCAATAATTTTAGATTTGGAAATAAAAGAGAAGGGAATGTTAATTTATTAAAAAAATACGAACAATTTTTTAATTATAAAGTTGTTAAACCAGAACCATTAATTAAAAGTAATAAGATTGTATCATCATCTTTAATAAGAAATCTTTTAGAAAAGGGTCTTTTAGACAAAGCAAATAATCTTTTGAATAGAAATTGGACAATACAGGGAGTTGTAAAAAAAGGTAGACAACTAGGAAAAAAAATTGGTTTTCCAACTTGCAACATAGACATCGATGATTACGTCTTAGCAAAACCAGGAGTTTATGCTGTTAAGGTTTTGAGAAAAAATAGTGAAAAATATCTTAAAGGAATTGCTAATCTTGGATACAGACCAACATTTAATCAAAAAAAAATATTATTAGAAGTTCATTTATTTAATTTTTCTGGAAATCTTTATAATAAACTTTTATCAGTAGAGTTTTTAAAGTTTATAAGGAAAGAAAAAAAATTTAATAGTGTTAATCAATTAAGAGCTCAAATTAAAAAAGATTTAAATATTGCAAAAAAGATTAAATGACTAAATCACAAATAAATCTACCAAAAACAGCTTTTTCTATGAAAGCTAACCTGCCTACTAGAGAGCCAGAAATTCTTGAATATTGGAAAAAAATAAATCTTTACGATGAATTAAGAAATCAAAGTAAAGGTAGACAAAAATTTGTTTTACATGATGGTCCTCCTTATGCAAACGGAAATATTCACATGGGGACAGCTCTGAATAAAATTCTTAAAGATATAATTGTAAAATTTCATCAAATGGATGGAAAAGATTCTATTTATGTTCCAGGCTGGGATTGTCATGGTTTACCAATTGAATGGAAAATTGAAGAACAGTATAAAAAAAATAAAAAAAACAAAAACGAAGTTCCGATAGTTGAGTTTAGAAAAGAATGTAGAACATTTGCTGAGAAGTGGATTGAAGTTCATAAAAGTCAATTTAAAAGACTAGGTGTTGTAGGGGATTGGGAAAATTATTACTCAACAATGAGCTTTAATGCAGAAGCACAGATAGTTAGGGAGCTTGGTAAATTTTTAAAAGAAGGAAGTTTATATAAAGGTTTTAAACCTGTTTTATGGTCAACAGTTGAGAAAACCGCACTTGCAGATGCTGAAGTAGAATATCAAGATCATAAATCAGATACAATTTACACATCGTTTAAAGTTAAATCATCAAAAATAAAAGATTTAATTGGAAGTGAAATAGTTATTTGGACAACAACTCCATGGACAATACCAGCCAACAAAGCTTTAGCATATAACGAGTCTCTTGATTATATAATATTAGAAATAAATGACGAAGGTGACTTTAAAAATAGAAAAATTGTTATTGCAGATGCTCTGCTAGAATCAGTTGTTAAAGAGTGTGAACTAAATAATTATAAAAAAATTCATAAATTTAAAGGAAAAGATTTTAACAATACTATTTGTAGTCACCCTTTTTTAAATCTTGGTTATGATTATGATATTCCAATGCTTGAGGCTAGATTTGTAACTACTGAGCAAGGAACTGGAATAGTTCATTGTGCTCCAAGTCATGGACCTGATGACTTTAATCTTTGTTTGAATAACGATATTAAAGCCATAGAAACAGTTGATGGAGACGGAAAATATACAAACAATGTGAAATTGTTTGAAGGAATTCATATTTTCAAAGCAAACCCAATTATAATTGAAAAATTAAAAGAACAGAAAAATTTATTAACTAATGGTGAGTTAGTACACTCTTACCCACATTCTTGGAGGTCCAAAGCACCATTGGTTCATAGAGCTACACCGCAATGGTTTATTTCAATGGAAAGTCACAAACTAAGGAGCAAAGCATTAAAAGCTATTGACGAAACCATTTTTTATCCAAGCAAAGGTAAAGAAAGATTAAAATCAATGATTGAAACAAGACCAGACTGGTGTGTGTCAAGGCAAAGAGTTTGGGGTGTACCTCTTCCAATTTTTGTGAATAAGAAAAACAAAAAAATTTTAGTTGATGATGAAGTAATAGAAAATATTGCATCAATTTATGAAAATGAAGGATCTGATTGTTGGTTTTCCGATGATCCTCAAAGGTTTTTAGGCAACAAATACAAAGCTCAAGATTACGAAAAATTAAGCGATATAGTTGAAGTTTGGTTTGATAGCGGTTCTACTCATACATTTGTGTTAGAAAAAAGAGATGACTTGAAATGGCCAGCTTCTATGTATTTAGAAGGATCTGATCAGCACAGAGGTTGGTTTCATTCCTCATTATTAGAGTCATGTGGAACAAGAGGTAGAGCACCATTCGAATCTATTTTATCTCATGGTTTTGTTGTAGACGGCAAAGGTTTAAAAATGTCTAAATCTTTAGGAAATGTAATTGCCCCTGAGGAAATTTTAAAAAAATATGGTGCTGATATTTTAAGAATTTGGGTGGCATCTTCAAATTATTCTGAGGATCTAAGAATCGATTATTCTATTTTAGATCAACACGCAGACTCTTATAGAAAAATTAGAAATACCTTTAGATACTTACTTGGAAATCTAAATGATAATTTTGAAAAAATTGATTTGAAAAAAATAGATTTATCAGAAATGCCAGAATTGGAGCAATTTATGCTTCATAAAATTTTCTCCTTGAATAAAAATTTCAAAAATTATTTTAATAATTATGATTTTCACAATCTTTATAAAGAATTATTAAATTTTTGTACTGTAGATTTATCAGCATTTTATTTTGATATCCGAAAAGACACTTTGTACTGTGATTCTGTTGATTCTAAAAAAAGACAATCTACAATTATGTTGCTAAATATTATTCTTAATTCACTTTTAAGATGGTTTGCTCCAATATTATCTTTTACTACTGAAGAAATATATAGATTGATAATGAATGATAATAAAAGTATCCATTTAAAAAAGTTTTTAGAGTTTCCAGAAAGTTTTAAAAACGAAAATTTAAATCAAAAATGGTTAGAGCTTATTAAAATTAGAAATGTCTGCAACATTAGTATTGAAGAAAAAAGAGGCAGCAAAGAAATTGGATCAAGTTTAGAGGCTAGTTTAAAAATTAATTTAGATAAAAAACTTTATGATATTTCAAAAAATATAGATTTTTCTGAATTATGTATTACTTCAAATGCAGAAGTCTCTTATTTGGAAAATTCTGAAATAAAAGTTCAAACAACTAAGGCTAAAGGTTCAAAATGTCAGTTATGCTGGAAAATTACTAAGGAAGCGTGCTTAAGAAAAACTTGTCCAAAACACCCAGAATGATTTTTGATAATAAAAAATTTTATTTTTATATTAATTTTTTACTTCCAACTTTTATTTTTATATTAGATAGAATTTCAAAAATATATGTAATTCATCTAAGTAAAAACTCTTATGATAATGAGCTATTTTCATCAAAATTTTTAAATGTTACTCTTATTTGGAATGAGGGAATTGCATTTGGTCTTTTTTCATCTGGTCATGAATTTTGGTATAATTTTTTAACAATAATAATAGCATTTACTGCTTTGATTATTTTAATCATGTCCATCAAACAAAATGGTGCACAAAAATATTTTTTATTATTAGTATTTGGAGGTGCATTGGGGAACCTATATGATCGTATTTTTTCTAAAGCAGTACCAGATTTTATTGATCTGCATTTAGAGAATTTTCATTGGTTCGTCTTTAATATAGCAGATATTTTTATTACATTTGGTGTAATAATGCTTATATTATGGGAAATTTTACCACTAAATAGAAATTATGAAAAAAAATAATTATTCAATTGTTCTGTTAATTTTTTTATTTTTATTTCCTGGATGCCAAGATGTTAAAAAAGGTTTTAGTGGAAAGAATATAGATCAAGGTGAAGAATTTTTAGTTATAAAAAAAAATCCATTAGTAGTACCCCCTGACTTTGAAAAAATGCCCTTACCAAAAAATGAAATTGATAAAACAAACTCTATTAAAGTTGAAAATGATCAGATTAGTGAATTTGAAAAATTGCTCAAAAGCAAAGATGAAAATATTAATGTATCAAACTCAAATGAAAATACCGGAGATCTAGAAAAGAAAATTATTGATAAAATCAAATAAAAATGCTGACTAGCAATATTAATTTCAAAAATTTTAAAAAAAAAAAAAACATAAAAAAAGTAAAAAAAATATTAAAAAAACTACTTCAAGAGGATAATGAAATAATTAGATCATTAAGAAAATCATATAGAAATTCTTATCACAGAAAATTAATAAACAAATACAACAAAGCTTCTAACTACAGAATTATAGGAATGGGTGGATCTACCTTGGGTGCTCAAGCTATCTATGATTTTTTAAAAAAAAAAATAAAAAAAAAATTTTCATTTATTGATAATCTTCAAACATTTTCAAAAATAAATAATGAAAAAAAAATTACTAATTTGGTTATTTCTAAATCTGGAAATACAATTGAAACAATAATTAATACTAATTTATTATTAAAAAAGAAACACAAGAATATATTTATTACAGAAGACAAGAAAAGTTATTTATATCTTTTGGCCGAAAAGTTAAAAGCCGATATAGTAGAACATAATAATTTCATTGGCGGAAGATATTCTGTTTTATCTGAAGTTGGTATGCTACCAGCAGATTTGATGGGTTTAAAATCCAATAAATTTAAAAATTTAAATTTACTTATTAAAAATAAAATTTTTTTTAATTCTTTAATTTCAAATGTCAGTTCAACTTTATATTTTATTAAAAACAAAAAATATAATTCTGTAATTATAAACTATGATGAAAAATCTCAAAACCTATTTAATTGGTATCAACAATTAATTGCAGAAAGTCTTGGAAAGAATAAAAAAGGCATATTACCAATAATCTCTAATATGCCCAAGGATAATCATAGTGTTATGCAATTATATTTAGATGGATTTAAAAATAACTTTTATACTTTTTTCTTTGTTAACGAAAATAATTCAATAAGAATCAACACTAAGTTTCGCGAGAATAAAAGTTTTAGTTATTTAAAGAATAAAAATTTGAATCAGATAAAATTATCCCAAAAATTAGCTACAGAAAATGTTTTCCAAAAAAAAAATATCCCTTTTAGAAGTTTTACAATTTTTAAAAGAGACGAAAAAACATTGGGTGAATTATTTAGTTTTTTTATTTTAGAAACAATATTAATTGGTAAAATGTTAAATCTCAATCCATATGATCAACCAGCTGTTGAATTAATCAAAAATGAAACAAAAAAAATATTAATTTAAATAAGATAAAAATATTATTTTTGATAACCCATAAACTTTCTGTTCAATAACTTGAAAGTTTTGTGGAAAGGAATCAATTTCACTTTTATGTCTGTGCAAAATAATTATACCATTTTTTTTTAATATTTTTTTATCATCAATTTTATTTAGTAATTTTTTTAAATTTTTATTTTTGTATGGTGGATCTAAAAAAATGATGTCAAATTTATTATTCAAATTTAAAAAAATATTTTCACTATAAATATCTTTTTCAATTATTTCATAATTTTCAACTGTTTTTAAACTAAATAAATTTTTTTTTAACAAAGGTACAACCCCTTGATAATTTTCAATAAAAATCACTTTTTCAACCCCTCTAGATAAGCATTCAATTCCAAATGAACCAACTCCAGAAAACAGATCCAATATATACGAATTGGGAAAATTTATTTTAAATTTATTTGAATGCGTAATGATATTAAATATAGACTCTTTAGTAAGATCTTTTAAAGGTCTAGTATTCTTATCTTTTGGATCTAAAATTTTTTTCCCCTTAAAAGACCCTGATATAATTCTCATTATTTAATAACCTTATAACCAATATCACTTCTATAAAATCCGTTATCCCAATTAATTTCTTTAAGAAGTTTTAACGATCTTTCTCTTGCTGATTTGAAGTTATCTGACCTAGTCACAACATTTAAAACTCTCCCACCATTGGACAAAATTGAATTATCGACTTTTTTTGTACCTGCGTGAAAAATAAATTGATTTTTTTTTATATTTAATTTTTCAAGATCAATTATAAAATTATTTTGATATTCGTCAGGATAACCTTTTGAGCACAATACGATACAAATTGACTTATCTTCATACCATTCAATATTTAATTCATGGAGTTTTTGTTCTATGCATTTATTTATTATAACTGAAAAGTCAGTCTTTAATTTTGGTAATAATGTTTGACATTCTGGATCTCCCATTCTTACATTATATTCAATTAAAAAAGGCTCCCCATTAACAATCATCAATCCTGCATAAAGAAATCCTTTATATTCACAATTGAGATTCTTTAAACCTTTAAGAGTAGGCTCAATAATTTTATTAATTATTTTTTGATTTAATGTACTAGACTCTAATCTTGAAGGTGAGTACGCTCCCATGCCTCCGGTATTTTTACCTTGGTCACCTTCAAAAACCCTTTTATGATCTTGAGCTGTTCCAAACATTTTATAACTTTGACCATCTGAAATAATAAAAAAACTCATTTCTTCTCCAATTAAAAATTCCTCAATAAGTAAATTTTCAGCATAACCAAATTTACCATTAAATATTTCATCTACAGCTCTTGATGCTTCATTATAATTTTCAGAAATGTAAACACCTTTGCCCGCAGCCAAACCATCAGCTTTAATTACAATTGGAAAATTACAATTTTGAAGAAATGATAAGGCATCTTGTGTGCTTGAAAAAATTCCAAATTTAGCAGTTGGTATTTTATATTTTTCACAAAGTTTTTTTGTGAATATTTTTGAACCCTCAAGTTGTGAAGCCATTTTATTTGGTCCAAAAACATTTATTTCAAATTTTTGTAAATAATCGACAATTCCGTCGACTAAAGGTTTTTCTGGACCGACAATAATAAATTCAATTCCATTTTGTATTATAAAATCCTTTAGTTTTTCAAAATTGTTTAAATCAATATCGACATTTTTTGCAATTGAACTTGTGCCAGCATTACCGGGAAAACAATAAATTTGTTTTATTTTATCTGAATTTTTTAAAGAAGAGCATAATGCGTGCTCGCGTCCTCCATTTCCTATTACACCAACTTTCATATAATGATATATAAACCAAAAATGTTTAAAAAATTAGCAAAAATAAAATATTTACCAAATAATTTTAAAGTTATTCAGGATGGAGATCATGTGATTTGTGCAATATCAGGAAAGAAAATTTCTTTAGAAAATTTAACTTACTGGAGTGTTGAAGATCAGGAAGCTTACTTTTCTTACGTCGAGGCTGAAAAAAAAAGAGAAAAGAATTAACTTATTTCCATCTATTATGTGTCCAAATCCATTGGTGAGGATTTCTAGTAATCATCATTTCTAATATCTGATTTAATTTCAAAGTAATACTTTCAATAGTTTCACTACTATCAAAACTTATAGGTTGCGTTACTTCTAACACGAAACTCTCATCAATTTTTCGCTCAATATAAATTGGAACAACTTTACAATTAAATTTTCTTACAAATTGTGCTGGTATTGTTGTTGTTAATGCTTCATTTTTAAATAACAAAGATTTTATACCTTCAGAAACTCTTTGATCAATCATTAGAGCAATTGAGGTGCCTAACTTAAAATGTTTTAAAATTTCTTTTGTGCCAGAAATTCCTTTTTTTATTTGTTTACGACAAACATATTTTTCTCTGATATTTTCCATTATTGGATTTAGAAAATTGTTATTTAGAGGTCTATAAATTGCAGCCAGATCAACACCTGATCTTTCAATATGCATAGCCATCAATTCAAAATTATCAAAATGTCCAGATATAAATATTACAGGTTCTTTTGAAAGTTTTATTTTTTCTAAAATTTCTTGACCTTTTACTTCTAGAAAATTTTCTGACTTAATTGTTCTAAAATATTTCATAAAAACATATTCAGCCAAAATTTTCCCATAACTTTTCCACATTTTACTAGTAATATTTTTTTTTAAATCTTCATCTAACTCATGAAATGCATTTGAAATATTTTTTTCAATAATTTTTTTAGATCTGAAAAAAGGACCAACAATAGAAAGTAATTTACTAGCTATAATTCTTGAGAATTTTAATCCTATAATCTTAAAAATAATTAGCAAACAGCTTATAAATAAAAATTGTAAAAAATACTTAATATACTTCATATTATTTAGTTAGTAGACCAATTAATTTTTTTTCATCTTGAATAACTAAATCAATAGTTAAACAGTCAATTTTTTTTTTAAATTGTGTAGGAATTTTCATGAAGTCTTTCTCTGTAGTTATAATTTTTAAGCTTTCATTTTTTGCAATAACTTGAATCTCTTCTAAATCCTTAAGGCTATAGTTATGGTGGTCAGGAAATATTAATTCTCTAGCAATTTTAAATTTATTTTCTAATAGAATATTTTTAAAGTCAGACGGATTACCTATTCCAGAGAATATTAAATATTCTAAATCTAAATTATATTTTTGAATATTTAATATTTTGTAAAAAGTTTTAAAAATTTTTATATCTAAATTTATATTTTTAATTTGATTTTCAATTTTTTTAAAATTACCCAAATTTCCATTTAAAAAAACTGCATCATATCTTTTTAAACTTGAAATTTTCTCTCTTAGTGGTCCAGCTGGAATGAGCTGACCATTTCCAACCCAATTTTTTGATTTAAAGCACACTAATTTAATATTAAAATCAATTTTTGGATCCTGTAGTCCATCATCAAATACTAAAACATCATAATTTTGACTTATTCCTTGGTAAATCGCATCTTCTCTTTTTTTTGAAATTATCAATGAAGTTTTTTGTTTTAACAAAAGTTGTTCATCTTTTTGATTTGAATAGTTTTTTTTTACGGTGGCTACTTTAAAATTTAATCCTTTTAAAATTTCATATATTTTAATAGTAAGAGGGGTTTTTCCTGTGCCACCAAGATAAATATTTCCCACACAAATAGTTTTAATATTTAACGGTTTTTTTTTTTTAAGAAATTTAAACAAAAAATTTCTTAGAATAATTGGTGATGAAAAGGGAATTAATAAGTAAGATAAAAAATTTGGTTTTGGCAAGTCCCAAAAATAAGGTTTTTTTAACTTCATACTTTGTTTAAAATTAAATTTATTTCATCAATATTTTCTTTTAGAATTTTTTGACCAATTTTGTTTATCTTATCTTTTATATTTTTTTGTGATTTTTTTGAATTGAAGAGTTTATGCAAAATATTTGTACTCTGATTTATATTTATCACTTTTTTTGAGATTTTATGTTTATGCAGAAACTTATAAATTTCGTTAAAATTAGAGATATTTGGACCGTGTAATATATTGCAGTTATATCTGACTGCCTCTAAAGGATTTTGGCCCCCGTGCTTTATAAGCGATCCACCTAAAAACACATTCTTTATAATTGAATAAAATGATTTAGTTTTACCAAATGAATTTACTAGATAAATGTCAGTATCTTCATTAATTCTAGATTTTGGTTCATGTGTATGAACTTTCAAACCTAAGTTAGACAACTGTTCTTTTATTTCCTTCACCCTATCTATATGTCTAGGAATAATAACTGTTAAAAGATTTTTATATTTTTTCTTCAAATTATTGTGAATATGTCCAGCAAATTTTTCCTCTGAATTATGAGTGCTAGAAGCACACCACACAGTTTTTCTTGAAATAAACTTTATAGTTTGACTATCAATCTCAATTTTTTCATTTTCTGATTGAGAATATTTTAAGTTCCCAAAATATTTAATATTTTTTGCACCTAGTTTTTTTAAAAAACTAATTGTTTCTTTATTTGATGACATACAAAGATCAAATTTATTAAAAATTGATTTTGAAAAGTTTTTTAATTTAATCCAATTATTATAAGATTTTCTAGTAATTCTTGCATTGATAAGAATAGTTGGGATTTTTCGTTTATTCAAATTTGTTAAAGTATTTGGCCAAATCTCAGAGTCAATAAATAAAGCTACAGAGGGTTTCCAATGATTAATAAATTTATTTATAATTACGTTACTATCTATAGGAAAAAATTGATGTGAAATTTTTTTTAGTTTTATTTTAGAAATTACTTTTGACGAACTTAGAGTGTTTGAAGTTATTAATATTTGAGAAATTTTTTTTGATTTTTCTAATTTTTCTAATAAAGGAACTATACTTTGAAATTCACCAACACTCGCTCCATGAAACCATATCAATTTTCCTTTAGACCTGTTTTTTGTAAAAAATCCAAGTTTTTCTTTAAACCTTTTGGGACTCTCTTTTTTTTTTAAGAGTCTGATCAAAATTATTAATGGTGAAAGAATAAAAATTATATTAATTAAAAATCTATAAAATAAAATCATTAATTTTTAGTGATTTGTTTATCATAAAAATTTTTATAGACAGATGAGTTCTTTAACAATTCATTATGATTACCGTTTGCTATAACTTTTCCGGAGTCAATAACATATATTTGATCTGAGCTTAAAATAGTGGATAAACGGTGAGCAATAACAACAGTTGTTTTATTTTTTGTTAATAAGTTCAAAGCTTTTTGAATTTTTTGTTCTGTATCAGCATCTAGAGACGAAGTTGCTTCGTCTAGTAAAATAATCGAACTCTTTTTCAACATTGCTCTTGCTATAGATATTCTTTGCTTTTCACCACCTGATAATCTCAGTCCATTTTCACCTATCAAAGAATTGTACCCATTTGGTAATTTTTCAATAAATTCTGAGGCAAAAGATTTTTTTGCTACTTCGATAATTTCTTCATCAGTAGCATTTAAGTTTGCATAAGCAATATTATTTTTAATAGTATCATCAAATAAAGTCGTGTCTTGGCTTACAAGAGAAATTTCTTTTCTGAGCGAAATAATGCTTAAACTGTTTATAGCCTGATTATCAATTTTAATTTCTCCTGCAGTTGCATTATAAAATCTTGGGATTAAATTTAGAATAGTTGATTTCCCCGATCCACTATGCCCAACTAAAGCAGTCATTTTACCACCAGAAATATTTATATTAATTTTGTTTAGAATATTTAAATTTTTATTATTTAAATCATATTTAAAATCAACATTATTAAAATTAATCTCTCCATTTTTAACCACTAGATCCTTACAATTTATATCATCATTGATTTCAATTTTTTGATCAATAACTGGTAAAATTCTTCTCGCAGCACTTAACCCTGCTTGTATTGCCATATTTAAAGTAGAAAGTGACCTAACTGGCTGATAAGCCAACATCATTGCCGCAAGGAAAGAAAAAAAATTGTTAATATCTATTTCACGATTGATTATTAATTTTCCTGAATAGAAGATTAATAAAGCTATCATTATGCCTGTTAAAGTTTCCATAATTGGTGATACTTTAACAAATATTTTTTGCATTTTTTTTGTAGTATTTTTTACATGTTCTAATTTGTCATCAATTCTGACATATTCATAATTTTCTCTTTGAAATATTTTCATTAGTTTGTGATTTTTGAATATTTCCAATAAATGAGTATTTAAAAAACTAGCATTTTCCATTCCTTTTGTAGAAATTTTGCCCATTCTTTTACCGAGTTTTTGAGCAGCATAAGATGCTAAGGGAATCATTATTAAAGCTATAAGTGATAATTTCCAATTCTGATAAAACATAACAAAAATAAGCCCAAACAGAGTTAGGGTATCTTTAATAAGATTTAATAATACAACACCTAACAAATTTATAATTACACCAGCATCATGATTTATATGTGATACAATTTTTCCAGTGTGTTGGCTGTCAATAACTTTAGTATCTGCATTAATTAATGATGCCATCATATCAAGTTGTATATTTTTTTTTACATCCTCCGCTACATGAATCATCGTTACTTTTGCCAAGTATAAAGAGATACCTTTTGTAGAAAAAGCTAGAATTATAGCAACTGGAATTAAATAAATTAAAGTTTCATCTTTATCTACGAAAATTTTTTTTATTGCAGGGTCTAATAAGTACGCTACTGCTGAGGTACTACCTGCAACTAAAATAGAATAAAAACCAGCGATCAAAATTCTATTTAAATATTTACTGGTGTAATTTTTGTACAGTCTAATTAATATTTCTTTATTTGTCATATCTCTAGATTTTACCAATTAATATTTGCACAAATATAAGAAAGCCAAGAAAATTATTACTTTTAAAAATTTTTAAACAATTCATAGGATTATTTAAATTAACACTTTTTAATTGGTACAAAAATAAATGATATCCAATTATTAAACTAAAGGCATAATAAAATATATTAAAATTTTCCAATATTCCTAAAGTAATTATTGTTGAAAACAAAATAAAATAACAAGCTAATAGAAAAATAATTGGATCTTTTTTAAATTTAATGGAAGTTGATTTTAAACCAATTATTTCATCATCTTTAATATCTTGAAATCCGTATATTGTGTCATATCCTAGTGTCCAGAATATGGCTCCTATATAGAATAATATTGGAATAATCTCTAAATATTCATTAATTGATGTCCATCCAAGCAATAAGCCATAGTTAAAAGTTATGCCTAAAAATAATTGTGGCCAATATGTAAACCTTTTCATTAGTGGATATGTGAATGCAAGAGGCATTGATCCTAATGCCAATATAATTGTAATGGTATTAAAATTTAATAATACCAATAGGGCACAAAAACATAATATAAAAACATAAAAGACTCCAAGTTTAATTGACGTTTTACCAGAAGCTATAGGTCTATCTTTTGTTCTGAACACTTTTTTATCAAATTCTTTATCCAAGATATCATTTACAATACATCCAGCTGACCTCATTAGGACCGAACCTAAAAAAAATAGTAATAGATAAAAAAAATAGTTATTAAGATTTTTTGAAAAATCATATGCAAAAGTTAATCCCCATGCACATGGCCAAAATAAAAGCATATACCCAATGGGTTTTTTCAATCTTGTTAAATCAATGAAAATTTTTAATTGGCTCATAACATTTTACTTGTAAATAACAAAGGCTAGTTTCATAATCAAACTGATTCGTATGAATATTGATTACACAGTAACTGCATTAATGTTTCCAGCTATTCCTTTATTAATGAGCGTATATAGTAACAGATTTCATTCTCTTAGTATTTTAGTGCGACAACTTCATGATGAGCATGTTTATGAAAAGCATATTCCTCCTGAATGGAAGAAGCAATTTATTAATTTAAGTGGCAGAATAACCCTTTTGAGATGGACTATATTATTTGCCGCGTTTGGATTTTTGTTCAACATGTTGACTGTGTTTGCACTTTATTTAGATGAAGTTTTTTTAGCTAGAGTAATTTTTGGATCTTGTTGTTTATCGATGATTATTTCAATAATTTTTTTTATAAGAGAAATACAAATTTCAACCAATGCACTTAAGCTGCATATGTCAGATATGGATGTTGATGTTAATTAGGAATTATTACAGCAGGTCCTAAAATTTTTCTTCCTTCAAGATCTTTATGAGCTTGTACTACATCTTCTAACTTATACTTTTTGAAAATTTTAATTTTTACTTTGTTAGAGCTAATTTTTTCAAACATCGTTTTTGAGGCTTCATCTAGCTCTTCCCTGGTTGAGAGATATTGTTGCATTGATGGTCTTACAAGATAAAGTCCTTTCGGTTGAAGAACTTTTGGAACATTTATTTCAGACAATGGACCCGATGCATTTCCAAAAGAAACCATCATTCCTCTTATTGCTAAACATTCAATAGATCCATCTAGTGTATCTTTGCCAACTCCATCGTAGACAACAGGAATACCTTTACCATTTGTGATATCTAAAACTTTTTTAGCAAAATCTTCTTTATTGTAATTGATTACATGATCGTAACCATTTTCTTTTGCTATTTTCACTTTTTCATCTGATCCAACTGTGCCTATAACAGTACATCCTAAACTTTTTGCCCATTGTCCAAAAATCTGACCAACACCACCAGCTGCTGCATGAAATAAAATTGTTTCTCCTGATTTAACCGGATAAGTTTTGTGTAAAAGATAAAAAGTTGTTAATCCTTTTGTCATTAAAGTGGCAGCTATTTCAAGATCAATACCATCTGGTACTTTTACTAAATTTTTAGTTGGATAATTTCTATGTGAACTATATGAGCCTAAAGGAATACCCGCATAAGAAATTTTATCACCAACTTTGAAGTCTTTTACATTTTCTCCAACTTCAGTAATAATTCCAGCACCCTCTAAACCTAGACCAATTGGTAGTTTCAAAGGGTATAGACCCGATCTATGGTATGTATCAATATAATTAAGACCAATTGCTTTTTGCTCAATAGTTACTTCATCGGTACCCGGTTTGTCTAAAGAGATTTCTTTAATTTCTAAAACTTCAGGTCCACCAGTTTTATTAATTTCTACAGCTTTCATAATTTATTTTACAAATGTACCATTATGATAATCTTGAACTGCTTGCAAGATTTCTGCTTTAGTATTCATCACAAATGGCCCACCTCTAGCTATTTCCTCATTAATTGGTTTGCCTGAAATTACCAAGAATTTAGCATTTGATTTAGCTTTAACTATTAAGTCTTCACCCTTAGTTAAAAGTATTAAAGTACTGTCTTTAACATTTTCATGTTTATTTTTACCAATTTTGATTTCACCATTAATCAAATATATAAATGTATTGTGAGTTGATAGTAATTTAAAATTGAACTCTTTATCTTTATTTAATTCTACATCAAAATAAACTGGCTCAACGTTATGACCTTTTACTGGTCCTTCAGCTTTTTCAAATTTTCCAGCTATGACTTTAACATGTTTCTCATCATCTTTATGAACACTCATTTTATCCGCATCAATATAAATGTATTCAGGCTTACTCATTTTTAATTTAGCAGGCATGTTAATCCATAATTGAAAACCATGAAGTCTTCCTTGTTTCATAGCAGGCATTTCTGAATGGATGATTCCACTTCCAGTTTTCATCCATTGAACGTCTCCTGCAGTCATTCTACCTTTACCACCTGTACTATCTTTATGTTCAAAATCTCCAGCCAACATATAAGTCACTGTTTCAATCCCACGATGAGGGTGGGGTGGAAAACCTGCAATATAATCCTCGCTATTTTCTGATCCAAATTCATCTAGCATTAAAAATGGATCAAAATAATTTGGCTCAACACCAATACTTCTTTTTAGTTTTACTCCAGCACCGTCAGAAGTAGGGATAGGGTCAATAATTTTACTAACTTCGATATTTTTCATATTTCGTAAATAAGAATTTTTTATAATATATCAAGTAACTTACTAAGATCTTTGATTTGATGTTTTAGGACATAATCTAGATTATCAAAAGTATTATTATTTCTGTTAACCCAAATAGAATTATAACCATAGTTTCCACCACCTGAAACATCCCAAGTATTTGCACTTAAAAAAGCAACTTCATTTCTTTGAATTTGATATTTCTTTATTGGAAGATCGTAAACTTTAGAGTCTGGTTTATAAACTCCGACCTCTTCAATTGAAAAAATATTATCAAATATATTTTCTAAATTATTGCTCTTAACCAATTCATCAAGAAGGGAAGGAGTACCATTTGAAAGAATAGCAAGTTTAAAGTCTTTTTCTTTTAATGATTTTAAAACTTCAGGAACTTCTTTAAATGGTGAAAGAATTTTATAAAGATCTAATAATTCATTTTTCATTGAAGAGTCTATCTCATAAGCTTTCATAGATTTATCCAAACTATCTTCTGTCACTTGCCAAAAATCCTTATGAAGTTTCATTAAACTTCTTAGCCAAGTATATTCTAATTGTGTAGTTCTCCAATGATTAGCGAAACCTTCCCACTTATCACCGATTTTGTCTTTACATTTCTCAGCAGCTGAATTGACATCAAATAAGGTGCCGTAGGCATCAAAAATTATTGCTTTAATATTTTTCATAAACTAACTTATCAATATGAGTAACATTAGATTATTTTATTCAAAAAGTTTATCTCTTAATTTGACTGACAAACTTGATAAATCTCAATCACACTATGTTTCAAAAGTTATGAGACTTAAAGAGAAAGAAGTTTTTTCTTTATTTAATAATAGTGGAGAATGGGAAGCTAAAATTTTAAATATAACCAAAAGCATAGTTGAGTTTAAAGTTATGAAGCAATTAAGACAGAAAGAAAGTACCCAAGAACTCTGGTTAGCTTTTTCTCCAATCAAATCAAATTACTTTAATTTTATGATCCAAAAAGCCACAGAGCTTGGGGTAACTAAGTTTTTACCAGTCATCTTTGAAAGAACGATTGTTAGAAAGATTAATAAAGAAAGATTGGAAAAAGTAATCATAGAAGCTGCTGAACAATCAAATAGAATAACAGTTCCATCAATTGAGGATCCTCAAAAATTAAAAAGCTTTTTAAATAATGATATGGATTTAATATTTACTGATCTCAACACTACTAATACAAAAATTGACATTAAAAAGTTAACTACAAAGCCTACTTGCGTAATCATAGGACCAGAGGGAGATTTTTCTGAGGAGGAAAGGGAAGAGATTCTTAGATTTAACGACGTTCAAACAATTAAAATCAATGAAAACATCTTGAGATCTGAAACGGCTGTAATTTCTGCCTTATCGATCATAAATTACGCCATTAATTGATATTTTGTCGCTAAAAGTAAAAGTGTATTTTTTTAAAAGACACTCTATATAGGGTAAAAAAATGAAAAAATTTTTATATATATTTCTAACATTCTTTATCACTTCAAGCGCATTCGCTAATCAACCAGTTGATTGGCAACTAGGATTTCAAAAGGCTGCTTCCGAGACTATGAGAGATATAGTTAATTTTCATGATAAATTGCTGTTACCAATTATAATAGCGATTAGTGTTTTTGTTCTATTTTTGATGGTTTATGCTTGTATTAGATTTAGAGCATCGTCAAATCCAGTTCCATCAAAAAGAACTCATAATGTTGCTGTTGAAGTTTTATGGACTTTAATCCCGTGTTTAATTCTGATTGTGATGGCAGTTCCATCATTTAAAATTTTATACAAACAAGATGCAATTCCAAAGGCAGACATAACTGTTAAAGCTATAGGATATCAATGGTACTGGGGATACGAGTATCCAGACGAAAATATTTTCTTCGACTCTTACATGATCGAAACTAAAGACTTAAAAGAAAATGAGCCAAGACTTTTAGCTGTAGATAATGAATTAGTTGTTCCTGTTAATAAAGTTGTTAAGGTAATGATCACTGCTAATGATGTTCTACATGCTTGGGCACTTCCTTCATTTGGAGTAAAACGAGACGCTGTGCCTGGAAGAATAAATGAAACTTGGTTTAAAGCAGAAAAAGTTGGAACTTATTATGGTCAATGTTCTGAATTGTGTGGAATTAAACACGCGTTTATGCCAATTGAAGTTAGAGTTGTTACTGATGAAGAATATCAAGAGTGGCTGTTAGATGCCAAAGTCAAATTTGCAAAAGAAATTAATGAAGAAGATCAATTTAAAAAACTAGCGAGTAAATAATATGTATACACAAACAGCATCACACGACGATCATCATACACCAACTGGTTGGAAACGTTGGGCTTATTCAACTAACCACAAAGATATTGGAACTATGTATCTAATATTTGCAATTATTGCAGGTGTGATTGGTACAGCATTCTCAGTTTTAATGAGAATGGAATTGATGCATCCTGGTGATGGAATTTTAGGTGGAAACTATCATTTATATAACGTCTTAGTGACTGGTCATGGCTTGATCATGATCTTCTTTATGGTGATGCCAGCGATGATTGGTGGATTTGGTAATTGGTTTGTTCCAATTATGATTGGTGCACCAGATATGGCTTTTCCTAGAATGAACAATATTTCATTCTGGTTACTGCCCACATCTTTCATATTATTAATAATGTCAATTTTTATGGATGGCCCTCCAGGTCAAACAGGAGTAGGAGGAGGATGGACAATATATCCTCCATTATCATCTACAGCAGGTCAACCAGGTCCAGCAATGGATTTTGCAATTTTAAGTCTACACTTAGCTGGAGCTTCTTCAATTTTAGGTGCTGTAAACTTTATTACTACAATATTAAACATGAGAACGCCTGGCATGACACTTCATAAAATGCCATTATTTGCTTGGTCAATACTTGTAACTGCTTTCTTATTATTGTTATCATTACCAGTTTTAGCAGGAGCAATTACGATGCTTCTAACAGATAGAAACTTTGGAACAGCTTTCTTTGATGCACAAACTGGAGGAGATCCAGTTCTATTCCAACATTTATTTTGGTTCTTTGGTCACCCGGAAGTTTATATTTTAATTTTACCAGGTTTTGGAATGATCAGTCATATTGTTTCAACATTTTCTAGAAAACCAGTTTTTGGATACTTAGGAATGGCTTATGCAATGGTCGCAATTGGAATAGTTGGTTTCGTTGTTTGGGCTCACCACATGTATACTGTTGGTTTAAGCACAGATACTAAAGCATACTTTTTAGCTGCAACGATGATCATTGCAGTTCCAACCGGTATAAAAATATTTTCATGGATAGCAACTATGTGGGGTGGTTCGATTTCATTTAAAACTCCAATGGTTTGGGCTTTAGGGTTTATATTTTTATTTACTGTTGGTGGAGTTACTGGAGTAGTTCTTGCGAATGCTGGAGTGGATACTGCAATGCATGATACTTACTACGTTGTTGCTCACTTTCATTACGTACTATCTTTAGGAGCTGTATTTGCAATCTTTGCAGGATTTTACTATTGGTTTGGAAAAATGACTGGTTATGAGTATTCAGAGTGGATGGGTCAATTACATTTCTGGTTAACGTTTATTGGAGTAAACTTAGTTTTCTTCCCACAACACTTTTTAGGCCTTGCAGGAATGCCAAGAAGATATGCTGACTATCCAGATGCTTTTGCGGGATGGAATTATATTTCTTCAATTGGTTCTTATATTTCTGTAATTGGATTGGTGGTATTTTTTATAAACCTTGCTTATGCGTTTTATAAGAAAAAGGCTGCAGCACAAAACCCATGGGGAGAAGGTGCCACAACTTTAGAATGGACTGTACCATCTCCACCTAATTTTCATACTTTTGAGGAATTACCAAAGTTTGAAGATGAAGAGGGTGTTGAAAAATCTACTAGCTAAATATAGCAAACAAGATTTTTTAACTTTAAATTAATGATTAAGTCTAAATTAAAAAATAGAAACTTATCTCAAGAAGACGCCTTTAATTTATCTGAATTATTTAAATTAATGAAACCAAGAGTAATGTCTTTGGTTATCTTTACATGTGCAGTTGGATTATTAATGGCTCCAAATATAATCCCAACAAAAGATGCAATCATTGGAATAATTTTAGTTTCAATTGGAGCAGGTGCTGCTGGAGCTTTAAATATGTGGTACGAGTCAGATTTAGATGCCCTTATGACAAGAACTTGTTTGAGACCAATTCCGACAGGTAAAGTAAATAGAAATCAAGCACTATTATTTGGAATTTTTCTTTCAATTTTTTCTGTAATTGCGCTTGATTATTATTCAAATAGAATATCAGCCAGCTTATTACTATTTACTATTTTGTTTTATGTACTTGTTTATACAATTTGGTTAAAAAGAAAAACTCCGCAGAATATAGTGATTGGAGGAGCTGCAGGAGCATTACCCCCAGTGATTGGTTGGACTATAGCTACTAATTCTTTAACTTTTGAGCCAATTACATTTTTTTTGATTATATTCTTTTGGACGCCTTCACATTTTTGGGCTTTAAGCTTGTACAAATCAGATGATTACAAAAAAGCGAAAATTCCAATGCTTCCACTAACAAATGGTGTTGAGAGTACAAAATTAAACATATTTGTTTATTCCTTAACGATGATACCCGTAATTATCTTGCCTTATGTTATTGGCTTTGTGGGCATAACTTTTTTAATCCCATCATTAATTTTGACAATTTATTATAATTATTTATGTTTTGAACTTTATAAATTTAAAAAAAACAAATTTGATGCAAAAAAAGCAAAATCTATTTTTGGATATTCAATTTTGTATCTATTTTTAATTTTTGTTCTTTTTTTAATTGATAAAATTTTATGATAACACCTGATAAGAAAACAAAGAAAAAAAATATTATAACTGCAATAGCAATTTTAGCATTTATGGTATTTTTATTTATTTTTACTTTATACAACGTTGGAGTATTTGATAGACAGATATGATTAAAGGCAAAACATTAACTCCTTTACTTTTAGCTGGGATTTTTGTCCTTATGCTGGGATTATCTTTTGCAGCAGTGCCTTTGTACGATTTGTTCTGTAGAGTAACTGGTTTTGGAGGAACAACCCAGGTTTCAAAAGAAGCTCCAAAAATAGTTTTAGACAAGGTTGTAAGTGTGAGGTTTGATACAAATGTGAATAATCTTGATTGGAATTTCAAGGCGAAATCAAACGTTATTGATGTAAAAGTTGGCCAGGTCAACAGAATAGAATTTGAAGTTGAGAACTTGGGAAACGAGACGACTCATGGTGTAGCTAGTTTTAACGTTTCACCAGCAAGTTTTGGAAAATATTACAGTAAATTAGGATGTTTTTGTTTTGAAAAACAAGAGTTGAAGGCTGGGGAGAAGGCAACTTACGTAATGACTTTTTATTTAGACCCTGATCTTGTTAACGATCCAACAACAAAAAATCTACAAGATGTAACTATGTCGTACACTTTTTTCTCGACAGATTACTATAAACAATCATAATCACGAAAAATGTCAGCAGAAAAAAAACACGATTACCACTTAGTTGATCCAAGTCCTTGGCCAATCTATACATCTTTTGCATGCTTAGTATTAGCAATAGGTGCAATTTTTTATATGCATAATGGTATTTCGTGGGGAATGTATCTTGGTTTAGCGTTATTAATTTATGGTGCGTATATGTGGTTTAGAGATGTAGTAATTGAAGCTGAACATCAAGGTCACCACACTCCTGTTGTTCAAATTCATCACAGATATGGAATGACTTTATTTATTGCTTCAGAGGTAATGTTCTTTGTTGCATGGTTCTGGGCTTACTTTGATATTAGTTTATTTCCAAATGAATTTGTTGGAAATGTATGGCCACCAAAAGATATTGAAACATTTGATCCTTGGGATATTCCTTTAATAAATACTTTAGTTTTATTATTATCAGGAACAACTGTTACTTGGGCTCATCACGCTTTATTAGAAGATGATAGAAAAGGATTTATACAAGGTTTAACACTAACGGTTATTCTTGGTTTCTTTTTTACATTATTGCAAGCATACGAATACCATCACGCTACTTTTACTTACTCAGGCCATATTTATGGAGCTGTATTTTATATGGCAACAGGTTTTCATGGTTTTCACGTCATAATTGGAACGATATTTTTAGCTGTATGTTTGTGGAGAGGAAGACTTGGTCATTTTACTAAAGATCACCATTTTGGATTTGAAGCGGCTGCTTGGTACTGGCATTTTGTTGACGTAGTGTGGCTATTCTTATTTGCTGCAATTTATATTTGGGGAAGTTAATATTTATCCTTGAAGAATAAATTACTATTTTCAGTTTTTGTTTATTTTATTATTTTAACTCTTCTCTCCCTAGGGTTTTGGCAAATTTATAGATTAAATTGGAAATTAGAGTTAATTGAGCAAATAGAAAATTCTTTAAAAAACGAGCCAGTGGAATTATCCAACATTGAAAAAAAAAACTATCTTAGAATAAAGACAAGTGGAGATATTGATTTTGATAAACAAATTTACTTGTACAATTTAAATGATAATGGCAAACCTGGATTTGAAGTAATTAATCCAATAAAAATTGGTAACGAAAATTACTTAATAAATAGGGGATGGATACCTTTTGAAAAAAAAGATCTACCCGAAATAAATTTAGTTGATCAAAATAAAATAGTCGGCACTCTTATGCTGCAAACTAAAGCAAGCACATTCAAGCCAGAAAACGATATTGAGAAAAATTATTGGTTTACTTTGAATAGAGAAGATATTTTAAAATTTACCGGAAGAAATTTTTCAGAGTATGTCATTTATTTAAACGGTGATTATAAAATCCCAAAACCAAGAGTGATCACTGCAAAAATTTCAAATAATCACAAGAAGTATGCAATTACTTGGTTTTCTATGGCGATTTCAATCCTTTTAATATATTTATATTTTAGAAAAAAAAATTATTAAATGAGATACGTAAGTACAAGAGACACATCAAAAAGCTTTGAATTTAAAGACGTTTTTATCAAAGGTCTTGCCGACGATGGAGGCTTATTTATTCCAGAAACAGTAGTGAAATATGATGAAAATGAAATCAGAGATTTAAAAAAACTTAGTTATTCAGAATTAGCTAAAAAAATTGTTTATCCATTTATTGGTAATTTTATGTCTGAGGCTGAATTAAGTAACATTATTGATAAATCTTACTCTACGTTTAGAAAAGATAACGTCGTGGATTTAATGAACCTAGGAGACAAAACGGTATTAGAGCTATTTCATGGTCCTACTTTAGCTTTTAAAGATGTTGCCATGCAACTTTTAGGTAATTTTTACGAATATTATCTAAACAATGAAAATCAAAAAATTAATATCGTTGTTGCCACATCTGGAGACACTGGTGCTGCAGCAATTGATGCAATTAAAGGTAAAAAAAATGTTAATATTTTTGTGCTTCATCCAGATAATCGTGTTTCACCAGTGCAAAGAAAATTAATGACAACAGGTAAACATGAAAATGTATTTAATATAGCTATAAAAGGAAATTTCGATGATTGCCAAAACCTAGTTAAATCTATGTTTGCAGATAAGAAGTTTTCAAATGATATCAAAATGTCAGGGGTAAATTCTATTAATTGGGCAAGGATTATTGCTCAAAGTGTTTATTATTTTTATAGTTATTTATTAGTTGAACATAAAGGTGAACCAACAAATTTTTCAGTACCAACAGGAAATTTTGGAGATGTTTATGCTGGATATTTAGCCAAAAAAATGGGCTTGCCAATTAATAAACTAATTGTTGCAACTAATCAAAACGACATTTTACATAGAGCAATATCAAAAGGTAGTTACGAGGCAGAAAAGGTTTCAGAAACAATCTCCCCAAGTATGGATATTCAAATCGCAAGTAACTTTGAAAGACTTATATTTGACCTTAATAATGAGGACGATAAACAGACTTCATTAGATATGAAAAATATCAAAGACAATGGAAAATATTTAATTGGCGAGGAGAAATTAAATAAAATTAGAGAAAATTTTTTATCAGCTAGAATGAGTGAGGATGAAACTTTAGAGGTAATTAAAAAGGTGTATGAAAAATTTTCTGTTGTTTTAGATCCACACACAGCCATTGGATATGGTGCTTTCGACAAACATAACTTAAAAGGAAATAATATTGTACTAGCAACTGCACATCCTTGTAAATTTCCTGATGCTGTTTCCAAAGCTATAAATTTAAAATCTGATTTACCAAAAGAACTCGAGTTTATTTTGAATGAAAAAGAAGATTATGATACAGTTGAAAATAATTTAGAAAAAATTAAAAACTACATTACAGGTAAAACAAAATGAAAATTAAAGAAGGGGAACAACTTCCAAATTCAGAATTTTATTATTTAGACTCAAGTGGAGTAGCAAAAAAAATAACTACAACAGAAGTTTTTAAAAATCATAAAACAATTGTGATTGGTGTACCTGGAGCATTTACAAAAGTTTGTTCTGCAAAACATCTGCCAGGGTATGTTAATAATTACGAGGAAGCAAAGAATAAAGGGGTTACAAAAATTATTTGTGTTTCAGTTAATGATCCAAATGTGATGAAAGCATGGGGTGAAATTCAAAAAGTTGAAGATAAAATATTTATGGCTGCAGATCCATATTGCGAATTTACTAAATCAATCGGAGCAGAAATAGATAGACACGATCGGGGTCAGGGAATGAGGTCAGCAAGATATACAATGTTAATTGACGACAACGTTGTAAGCAAAATACAAGCAGAAGAAGATACTGCCACTTGTGAAATTTCAGCAGCTCAAAATTTTTTAAAATTAATCTAAATTTGCAGCTTTTTTAGCTAATAAGTCTACTTCTTCATTTAAAAGGTCTCCATCATGAGCCTTTACCCAATTCCATTGAACATTAAGTGATTTATTCAAGTTATATAATTCAATCCACAAATCTTTATTTTTAACATCTTCTTTTTTTGATGTTTTCCAATTATTAGCTAACCAAGTATTAATCCATTCGGTTATTCCATTTTTTACATATTGAGAGTCAGTATATATTTTTATTTCAACACCAGGTTTCATTTCCTTTAGTGCATTAATTGGAGCAAGTAGCTCCATTCTATTATTTGTAGTGTTTTTTTCACTACCACTAATTTTTCTTATTTCTTTTTCTTCGTTTATAATGGCAGCCCATCCACCATTACCTGGATTTGTTAAACAAGAACCGTCTGTATAAATTGTAATCATTAATTTAAATAATCTTTAAATGAACTTAAATTATTATGAGAAAGCAATTTTTGATAATATTCATTAGGGTCTTTAATTTTAATCAATGCTGTTTTTGGTGTATTTGAGTAATCATACAATCTTGTTAACAAATATCTTAATGCTGCACCTCTACATAAAATATTTATAGATTTCTTTTCCTTTGTTGAAATTTTTTTAACGCTTTCATACCCTTTGATTAAATTTTTAATTTTTTTATGATTCATTTGGAATTTTCTCTTTTTATAGTCAAAACAAAGAGCATTGATGCATATAGCAATTTCATACATAAAATAATCATTAGCAGCGAAGTAGAAATCGATAATTCCAGAAAGTTTATTTTTTTTGAAGAAAATATTATCTATAAATAAGTCACCATGGATAATACCTTTAGGTAATTTTTTAGGCCAATTTTTACTAATATCTTTAAGGTTATTTTTTAAAAAGATGTTTAAATTTGAAAATTTTTTTGATTTAAATTTAATACTTTCTAATAAAGGCTTCAAATTTCTAACCCCCATTGAATTTTTTCTATTAAGTTTCATTTTTTTTGTGACTGAATGCATTTGAGCAATTGTTTTACCAACTGTATAACAATCATTTATATTTAATATTTTTTTATCTTTACCCTCTAGGAATGATACGATACCTGCAGTTTTATTTTTTAATTTGATAAGAAATTTATTATTTTTAGTTTTTAGTGGCTTAGGACAATTTATTTTTGAACTATTTAAATTATCCATCAATTTCATAAAAAAAGGTATTTCTCTCTGTAAAACTCTTTTTTCAAAAATTGTTAAAATATATTTTTTCTTTTTTGATTTAAGAAGATAATTTGTGTTTTCTATTCCTTGCTTGATACCTTTAAAACTTTTTATTTTATCAATATTAAAATTTTCATTAATAATATTAATTTCCTTTTGATTTATTTTTGTATAGACAGCCATTTTTAATTTAATTTTTTGGGAACTTTAAATACTACATCTTCTTTAATTATTTCAACTTCATCGATACTTATAGAAAATTTATTTTTTAAATCATTAAGAAAATTTTCAACCAATATTTCTGGTGCAGATGCCCCTGAAGATATACCTATAGTATTGCAATTTTCTATTTGGTCAAACGGTATTGAGCTTTCCGAGTGAATAAGTTGTGAATTTTCACAGCCTGATTTTTTTGCCACCTCAACAAGCCTAACAGAATTTGAAGAGTTTCTACTTCCAATAACAAAAAACATATCACAATTTTTTGCAATATTTTTTACTGCCATTTGACGGTTAGTAGTTGCATAACAAATATCCTCTCTCATTGGCTCTTTTATATTAGGAAAATTATTTCTCAAAATTTTGATTATTTCTTTCGTGTCATCAACTGACAAAGTAGTCTGAGTAATATATGCTAATTTTTTTTCTAGTTTATTTTGATAGTTTACAGCCTCTTCTTCATTTTGGATTAGATCTATAGAACCTTCTTTTAATTGACCCATAGTACCAATTACTTCAGGATGATTTTCATGACCAATTAAAATTATATGATAACCCGCTTTACTAAGATTTTCTGCTTCTCTATGAACTTTAGAAACAAGTGGACATGTGGCATCCACATACGTCATTTTATAATTTTTCGCATCTTTAGGTATTTTTTTTGGAACACCATGTGCTGAAAAAATTACTGGTCTTGATTTATCCTTTATCTCCTCGAGCTCTTCAACAAATATTGCCCCTTTATTTTTTAAATCATCCACAACATACTTATTATGGACTATTTCATGACGTACATAAACTGGAGCTCCAAATTTTTGTATAGATTTTTCAACTATTTCAATTGCTCTTTCTACCCCGGCACAAAATCCACGGGGTGCAGATAATAATATTTTTAATTCTTTATTTTTCATTTTTTTCTAGAAAATATTCCAGCAATATATGTGGAAAGGTTAAAGACGCCAAACCTATAAATATTATTTTTAAAATTGCACTATCTAGATTATTCGAATAACTCAGCATATATAGTGCAATAAAAGAAAAAACAGCTGTCAAAATTGTTAAAGGTAAAGCTTTTTTAACAAACAATCTAAATCCATTAACCAAACTACTTGGATCAAGATCAATAGCTAGTGAAATTGAGTGCCTAATCGAGTGTAAAAAACAGAAATAAGCGGTAAAAGCAATTAGTGGAGATAAATAGTAATTTAATATTAAAACTGAGAAATAATCTAAAAAAACTACAAATTTTTTTATTTCAAAATTCTTTAAGAAAAGAAAAATACTAGACAGGGTGCTACAGAATATTCCTATTTGAATTACATTATTTGTCTCGATAAAATTTAAACTTGAATAAAATGCCTCATTATCGATTAATAATAATTTGAAAATTGCTATTGTTTCCTGAAAATGAAAATATAAAGGAGCAAGTATAATTAAAAATCCTTTAAAAAAATAAAGTATTTGGGTGAAATAAGATTTATCATTAATCAAAAATTGTGTATCTTCTTTGCCAAAGTG
>CACKZG010000006.1 GCA_902604545.1 uncultured Pelagibacteraceae bacterium | reverse complement strand
TACAAAGAGCATAATTTAAAAAGCCATGTTCATGGTAAACCAAATATTAAACTAGAGGATCATATCGACAGAAAAACAATTAGATTTATGGGTTCAGGTTCAGCTTACAATTATATTGCAATGAAAGAAGCAATTGAAGATTCTGGATTAAAAGAAAGTGAAGTGAGTAATTTTAAAACTGGGATTGTGATGGGTTCAGGGGGACCTTCTATAGAGAATGTAATTTTAGCAGCAGATAAAACTAGAGCAAAAACCCCAAAATTAATGGGGCCTTTTATTGTTCCAAGAACTATGGCCAGTACAGCTTCTGCAACACTTGCGGTTCCATTTAAGATAAAGGGAACTAATTATACAATGAGTTCTGCATGTGCAACTAGTGGACACTGCATAGGAAATTCAATGGAATTAATTCAAATGGGTAAACAAGATATTGTTTTTGCTGGTGGTAGTGAAGAAATTCACTGGGCATTAACTGCAATGTTTGATGCAATGACTGCACTATCTTCAAAATACAATGATAAACCTGAAACAGCTTCAAGAGCGTATGATAAAACTAGAGATGGATTTGTAATCGCTGGAGGTGCAGGTGTATTAGTACTTGAAGAATACGAACACGCCAAAGCAAGAGGAGCTAAAATATATGCAGAATTAACTGGTTATGGAGCAACTTCAGATGGATACGACATGGTAGCGCCATCGGGTGAAGGCGCTGTTAGATGTATGAAAATGGCAATGGCAACTGCTAAAAATAAAATTGATTACATTAATACTCATGGAACATCTACTCCAGTTGGAGATATAACTGAGCTTAATGCTATTAAGGAAACTTTTGGAGAAGATATTCCAAAAATAAGTTCAACAAAATCTTTATCGGGTCATCCTTTAGGGGCTGCTTCAGTGCATGAAGCAATCTATTGTTTGATAATGATGAAAAATAATTTCATAACAGGATCAGCAAATATTACAGATATGGATGATGATGCTAAAAAATTTCCAATTGTTGCAAAAACTGAAACAGGAGCAACCCTAAATACAGTAATGTCAAATAGCTTTGGCTTTGGTGGAACTAATGCAGCTTTAATTTTTGAAAAGGTTTAGTTTATGAGTTTGATGAAAGGTAAAAAAGGATTAATCATGGGTGTTGCCAATGAAAGATCAATTGCTTGGGGTATTTCTCAAAAACTTGCAGAGGCTGGAGCTGAGTTAGCATTTACTTATTTAGGTGATGCTTTAAAAAAAAGAGTAGTTCCTTTAGCAGAAAAATTAAATTCAAATGTTACATTTAGTTGTGATGTTGAAAAAAAAGAAGAAGTTGTAAAATTATTTGAGGATATCAAATCCCAATGGGGTGAAATTGATTTTGTAGTTCATGCAGTTGCTTTCTCTGATAAATCAGAGTTATCAGGTGAATATTTAAATACGACTAGAGAAAACTTTTTAAGAAGTATGTTAATCTCATGCTTTTCATTTACTGAAGTAGCAAAAGAAGCTTCAAAGGTAATGAAACAAGGTGGAAGCTTATTAACTTTAACTTATGAGTCTACGAAAGCAATTCCAAATTATAACGTAATGGGTGTTTGTAAATCAGCTTTAGAGGCCAGTGTTAAATATTTAGCTAGAGATTTGGGTGCTAAAGGCATGAGAGTAAATGCTATAAGTGCAGGACCTATCAAGACATTGGCTGCCTCTGCAATTGGAGACGCAAAATTCCTATATAAATGGAATGAAGACCATTCTTTTCTTAAGAGAAATGTAGATATCCATGATGTTGGAAATTCAGCATTATATCTACTAAGTGACCTTGCAAACGGAGTTACTGGTGAAATTCACTACGTAGATGCTGGATATAACAAGGTAGGAATGCCAGATCCTAAAAATATAACCTAAAATTTAGTTAAAAATATATGAAGGGATACAGATTTATTACTGATGATGATACAGCAAGATTTTGTAATCGAGTAACTGAGGCATTATCGAATGGATGGAAATTATATGGTGAACCCAAAATGACATTTGATAAAAAACGAGGAATAATGCGTTGTGGCCAAGCAGTTATAAAAAATGTTCCAAATAAAAAATACTCAAAAAAAATAAATTTATCTTCAATATAAAAAACCCCCAGAACTTTCATTCCAGGGGTTTAAAATTTTAATTTAAGTTATAGATTATTCAGCAGCTTGTTTCATAGAAAGTTTAACTTTACCTCTATCGAAACCAATCACTTTAACTTTTACCTCATCTCCTTCTTTAACAACATCAGTAACTTTAGCTACTCTTTTATCTGCTAGTTCTGAAATATGAACAAGTCCATCTTGTTTTCCTAAGAAATTAACAAATGCACCGAACTCCATAATCTTCATTACTTTACCTGAATATATTTTATTTAATTCAGCTTTTGCAGTGATGTCCTTGATCATTTGCATTGCGATATTTCGAGATTCTTCATCTGGGGCAGCAACTGTAACTACACCTTCATCATTTACATCTACTTTAGCACCTGACTTTTCAACTATCTCTCTGATAGTTGCACCACCTTTTCCAATGACAGCAGCAATATCTTTTTTATCTACATTAACTTGTTCCATTTTTGGAGTATGCTTTCCTACATCAGATCTTGAAGCTGATAATGCTTTATTCATTTCTTCCAAGATATGAACTCTTCCATCTTTAGCTTGACTTAATGCCTGGTCCATAATTTCAAATGTAATACCTGTGATTTTGATATCCATTTGAAGAGAAGTAATACCATCTTTAGTTCCAGCAACTTTAAAGTCCATATCACCTAAGTGATCTTCATCACCAAGGATGTCTGAAAGAACGCTGAAATCATCACCTTCTTTAATTAATCCCATTGCAATACCAGCAACTGGCTCTTTAATCGGTACTCCTGCATCCATTAATGCTAAAGATGTTCCACAAACAGTAGCCATTGAAGAAGATCCATTAGACTCTGTAATTTCTGAAACTACTCTAAAAGTATAAGGAAATGCTTCTTTTGATGGTAATGAAGAATTAATTGCTCTCCATGCTAATTTACCATGACCAATTTCTCTTCTTCCTGTTCCAATTCTTCCAGTTTCTCCAACTGAGAAAGGAGGAAAGTTGTAGTGAAGCATAAATCTTTCTCTTTGCAATCCATCCAAACTTTCAATTCTTTGTTCATCATCTGAAGTTCCTAAGGTTGCAACTACAATCGCTTGTGTTTCTCCTCTGGTAAACAAAGCTGAACCATGAGCTCTTGGTAAAACGCCAACTTCACATGAAATTGGTCTTACATCTGACAATCCTCGACCATCAATTCTATTTTTATTTTTTAGAATGTCTGTTCTAACAATTGATTTTTCAAGATTTTTTAACTGACTATTAACATCTAGATCAGTGTAGTTTTCATCTTCCTCATAAAGCTTTTTAGCTTTATCAGTAATTTCTGAAATTTGATTTGATCTATCTTGTTTGTCTCTTGTTGCAAAAGCTTTTTTAAGATTTTCAGTAAAAGTTTCTTCTAATTTTTTCTTAACTTCTGATAGATCTTTCTTTTCAACAGTCCACTCAGGCTTTCTACATTCTTTTGCAAGCTCCTCGATCATTTCAATTACTGGAACAAAACCTTCGTGCCCAAATTTAACTGCATTTAACATTTCTTCTTCTGTTAAACCACTTGCTTCAGACTCAACCATAAGCACAGCATCTTTAGTACCTGCTACAACTAAATCTAGTTTTGATTTTTCTAATTCAGATTTAGATGGATTTAAAACGTATTTTCCATCTATAAAACCAACTCTTGAAGCTCCTACAGGACCCATAAATGGCATTCCTGATATAGCTAATGCGGCTGATGATGCTGTAATTGATAAAATATCTGGTTCATTTTCTTTGTCATATGAAATTACAGTTGGTAATAACTGTACCTCATTTTTAAATTCATCAGGAAACAAAGGTCTGATTGGTCTATCAATTAATCTAGAGATTAATGTTTCGCTTTCAGTTGGTCTTGCTTCTCTTTTAAAATATCCACCTGGAATTTTTCCAGCTGCATAATATTTCTCTTGGTAATTTACAGATAATGGAAAGTAATCCATATCAGGATTTACTTTTTTTGCCCCCACTACTGTTGCTAGTACGACTGTCTCACCGCATGTTGCGATTATTGCACCGTCTGCCTGTCTTGCTACTTTACCTGTTTCTAAACTTATCTTCTTTCCTGCTACTTCGATTTCCTTCTTGTATACTTTAAACATTTCTTTTCCATTTCGTTTCGTTCGTTTCGTTCCATTCCGTTCTATCTATTTTGACTTCTATTTTCTTAAATTCAATTTCGACAGTACATTTTTGTAAGAATCCATTTTATTTTTCTTTAGGTATTCTAACAATTTCTTTCTTCTATTTACCGCTCTCAACAATCCAACAGATGAATGTTTATCCTTTTTGAATTGCTTAATATGTTTAGAGAGAGTTTCAATTTTCTCTGTTAGCAAAGCGATTTGTATCTCTGAAGATCCAGTATCTTTATCATGCATTGCTAATTCTTGTGCCTTTTTGTTCATGCCTCTTTCTTCCTATTTATTTGTTTGTTTTATTAAGTTTTCTATTTTTTCCGCATACTCAAAAGACTCGTCTTTTCTAAAAAGTAATTTTGGTAAAAATTTCATAACCACTTTTTGTGATAAAATTTTTCTAATTAAAAATGAGTATTCCTTTAGAACACTAATTGTTTCCTCTGCATCTTTTCCACCCAATGGAAGAACATATGCTTTAGCAATTTTTAAATCAGGACTCATTCTAACCTCGGTAACCGTTATAGTATTTGTTTCTAAATTCGGCACTTTAGCCTCATTCCTTATAAAAATCATGCTTAAAGACTGCTTAATCATTTCACCTACTCTTAACTGCCTTTGTGACACTGATTTTCCTATTCTATCTGCCATTAAATTGACCTCTCGGTAGATGTAACACTAAAAGCCTCTATTGTGTCATTTTTTTGGAAATCCATATAATCTTTAACTGTAATTCCGCATTCTTGACCATCACTTACCTGTTTTACTTGGTTTTTTTCTCTAAATATTGTTGAAACTTTTCCAGTATAAATAATAGCACCGTCTCTAATTATTCTTACATCTGAAGTACTATTAATTTCTCCTTCAGTTACTTTTGAACCAGCAACTTTACCTGCACCCGAAACTTTAAATATTTCTAAAATTTGTGCAGTACCAGTAATTTTTTCTTGTACATCGGGCGCCAATAATCCTGACATTCTTTGTTTTATGTAATCTAGAACTTCATAAATAATGTTGTATGAAGATATTTTTATCTTCTCATTTTCAGCAAGTTTTTTTGCTTCTTTACTTGGTTTAACATTGAAAGCTATTAATACTGCATTTGAAGCTTTCGCTAATGTAACGTCTGTCTCGGTTACCATTCCAATATCTGCTAAAATTATTTTAGGTTTAACTTCATCATGTTTGATTTGACTAATTGCATTTTTGATTGCTTCAGATGATCCATGTACATCAGATTTAATTATTAAATTTAATTCTTCAGTAGATTTATCTGAAAAAGCAGAATCTTGAGTTGCAAAAGTTAGTGGATTTTTTCCATCCTTATTCTCTTGAGCTCTATTTTCACTCAGTGTCTTAGCTTCTTTTTCTGTATCAAGAACAATAAAATCGTCTCCAGCTTTGGCTGCACCATTTATTCCTAAAATTTCAACAGGAGTAGAAGGTAATGCTTCATTGATATTTTTACCTTTATCATTAATAATAGCTCTTACTTTTCCCCACTTTAAACCACTTACAAAAAAATCACCTCTCTTAAGTGTTCCTGTTGTTACAATTATATTTGCAACTGGACCTCTACCAACATCAATTTTTGACTCTAAAACTATACCTGTAGCTTTAGATTCATAATCCGTTTTAAGATCTAAAATCTCTGCTTGAAGTATTATAGACTCGACTAATTTATCTAAGTTTTGTTTTGTTTTAGTTGAAATCTCAACCATTAAAGTATCACCAGATAAATCTTCAGCAATTAACTCATGTTCTAATAATTGATTTTTAATCTTTTGAGGATCTGCCTCTGGTAGATCACATTTGTTTATCGCCACAACTATTGGAACATTTGCAGCTTTAGCATGTTTTATAGATTCAATGGTTTGAGGTTTAACTCCATCATCTGCAGCGACTACTAATACAACCACATCAGTTAATTTTGATCCTCTCGCTCTCATCTCTGTAAAAGCAGCATGACCCGGAGTATCTATAAATGTTAATTTATTATTTTGGCTTTCAATTTGATAAGCTCCAATATGTTGGGTTATTCCTCCAAATTCTCCTGAAACTACATTCGCACTTCTAAGTACATCTAGTACTGATGTTTTTCCATGATCCACGTGACCCATAACGGTAACTATTGGTGGTCGATTTTTTAAATTTTCTGTTCTTGAAGCTTTTATTTTTTGAATTATTTCTTCTGCTTTCTCTTCCCTAATTGGATTGTGACCAAATTCTTTAACTAAATATTCCGCAGTATCTGCAGCTAAAGTTTGATTGATAGTCACTGTAACACCCATACCAAATAAATGCTTAATTACATTGCTTGATTGTTCGGCCATTCTATTTGCAAGTTCTCTTACTGTGATTGCTTCAGGAATATTAATATCTCTTTTAATCGGTTTTAAATTTTCTTGAGAATCGTCTTTTGTAGCATTTTTAATTTCTTTTTGTCTTGCTCTCTTTACTGATGCTAAACTTCTTTGTTTTGCATCAATCTCATCACTTAGTGCTCTTGATACAGTTAACTTTAACTCTCTCTTCTTTGTTCCTGCTTTTAAAGTTTTTCTATCTTTGTTTTCACTATCTCCTTTAAGTCGTTTAGTAGCTCTTTGCTCTGCTAGTTTTCTCTTTTCAAAATCGTTTGTTATAGAAGGTGTTTTAGGATTAAATGAAGGTTTTAATGGTGTTCCTCTGTTGAAAGTTGAGGTTGTTCTTGGCTTATTCGTATTAGATCTAAATGATCCACCTCTACTCGGGAATTTTCCAGTTTGTTTTTCAATTACTACAGAATTTTTTCCTTGAGATTTAGCAATCTCAATATTCTTGATTGATTTTTTGGCTGAGCCTGAAATTGTTAATTTTGTTTTTTTCTCCATACCTCATCACTCAATCTTTATAAACAATGTTTCTGGCAGACATAATTAGTTCATCCGCCTCTTCTTTAGATAAAGCAAAATCTTCAAGATAACCTTGAATTTTCACTCTCTCACCTTTAACTATGTCATAACCACCAGTTAATTCATCAGATGCTAAGTCTGCAAAATCTTCTAAACTTAAAATTTTTTGTTCACCAAGTGTGACTAACATTCCTGGTGTTAATCCCTTTAAATCAATCAAGGCATCTTCAAGACCTAATTCTTTAATTCTCTGAGAAATATCCTCTTGATCTTTTTCATGAAACTCTTTTGCTCTTTCTATCAATGCTTTAGCTGTATCTTCATCTATACCTTCTATCTTCATTAAATTTTCAGCTGAACTATCTTTGATGTCGTCAATAGTTGAAAAACCTTCAGCAACAAGTAACTGACCCAACGTTTCATCTAACTCTAAATTTTTTACAAAGTTCTCTGTTTTTTCTTTAAATTCTAATTGTCTTCGTTCAGACTCTTCTGAATCTGTCATTATATTAATTTCATAATTTAAGAGTTTTGTCGCAAGTCTTACATTTTGACCTCTTCTTCCAATTGCTTTACTTAAATTTTCCTCGGTAAGAATTACATCAAGTTTTTTTCTTTCACTATCAACGTTAACTCTTTGTACTTCAGCAGGGGATAACGCATTTGAAACCAAAATAGCAGGGTCTTCTGACCAATTAACTATATCAATTTTCTCTCCTTGAAGTTCATTTACAACAGCTTGAACTCTTGAACCTCTCATACCTACACAAGCACCCACTGGATCTAGAGATGTATCAACTGCTTTAACACATATTTTAGCTCTACTTCCAGGATCTCTTGAAGAAGATTTAATTTCTATTAGTCCATCATAAATTTCAGGAACTTCTTGAACAAAAAGCTTTTCCATAAATTTAGGATGAGCTCTAGAAAGAAATATTTGTTGCCCTCTAGGTTCTCTTCTTACATCATAACAATAAGCTTTAATACGATCACCTGCTTTAATATTTTCACGAGGTATTAATTCATTTTTTTGAATTATTGCTTCAGTTCTTCCTAAATCAACAATTACATTTCCAAATTCTAATCTCTTTACAATTCCACTTAAAATAGAGTCTTTCTTGTCAATAAAATCATTAAATTGTCTTTCTCTTTCAGCTTCTCTTACATTAAAACTAATCACCTGCTTTGCAGTTTGTGCGGCTATTCTTCCAAAATCAAATGAAGGAAGTGGCTGTAACACCTCATCACCAATAGACTTCTCTTTATTTAATTCATTTAAATTGATTGCATCTTCCAATTTTATCTCTGTATTTGCATTTTCAGGATTTTCAGCGATTATCAATTTTCTAAAAAGCTCAATATCGCCATTGTCTCTATTGATAGAAACTTTAATTTCATTTTCCTGTCCAAATTTTGATTTTGCAGCTTTAGCAATACCCGTTTCCATAGAACTTATAATTAGTTCTTTATCAATTGATTTTTCTAAAGCTACGGCTTCAGCAATTCTTAATAATTCAAGTTTGTCTGCTCTTTTATTCAACATAATTTTGTTTGCTCCAAAAAAAAATGGGCTAGAGCCCATTTTGTAAAGTTCAATAATGTAGGTGCAATATAGTAAAGTTTTTTTTTAATTCAACAGAAACTATTTAGAAAAAACGTTAGTTTTATCAGTTTTTTCCCATGAAAATGAACCATTTTCTTCAGGCGCTCTACCAAAATGACCATAGGCGGCTGTTTTTTCGTATATTGGTTTATTTAAATTTAACATTTCTCTGATACCTCTTGGGCTCAAATCAAAATTTTCTTTAATCTTTTCGACAACAAATTTATTTTTATCTATGTCGTTATCAAATAAATCAACGTAAATAGAAAGTGGTTTTGATACACCAATTGCATAAGCTAATTGAATTAAACATTTTTCAGCAATTTTTGAACCCACAACATTTTTAGCAATATACCTTGCCGCGTAAGCTGCCGATCTGTCAACTTTAGTTGGATCTTTTCCTGAAAAAGCACCACCACCATGAGGTGCAGCACCACCATATGTATCGACAATAATTTTTCTACCTGTCAAACCACAGTCTCCATCGGGACCACCAATCACGAAATTACCTGTTGGATTTACATAAAACTCATCTTCATTGAAACCATTAAGAAAATTCTCAGGAATTGATTTTAACATATAAGGTCTTAATAAATCTCTTACTTGTGCTTGATTAACATCAGCTGAATGTTGTGAAGATATTACTAATGATTTGACTTTTGAAGGTTTTCCATCAACATATTCAAATGTTACTTGGCTTTTTGAGTCTGGTTCAATATTTTTTAACTTTCCTGACTTTCTGTCTTCCGCCATCAATCTTAAAATTTTATGAGAATAATGAATTGGTGCTGGCATTAAAACATCTGTTTCATTACATGCGTATCCAAACATGATACCTTGATCTCCAGCTCCTTCATCTTTATTTCCTGATGAGTCCACTCCCATAGCAATATCAGCTGATTGGGAATGTAAATGACTTTCAATTTTTGTGGCTTCTTTCCAGGTAAATCCTTCTTGGTCATAACCAATATCTTTTATACAATTCCTTACTTTTTGAATTAATTCATCTTTTTTAATTTCTGGTCCCCTTATTTCACCAGCTAAAACAACTTTATTTGTAGTGGTTAGTGTTTCGCAGGCAACTCTAGAATACGGATCTCCAGAAATAAAACTATCAACAACCATATCTGAAATTCTATCAGAGACTTTATCTGGATGGCCTTCTGAGACAGACTCACTTGTGAAAAGATAATTTTTTAAATTACTCATTTCTAAGTTTCTTAAATGAAAATATCAAAAAAATATACAATAAAATTATAAATCCAAAAATTTTGTTTCCAAATTTTGCAAATAGAGTTGTCTCAATTTTTCTTGACTCAATTAAATCAATGTAACCTGATTTATTTATATCAACTTTTTGTTCAATAACTCCTAGTGGATTAATAATTGCTGTTGTCCCATTATTTGCAGACCTTAAAACATATTTCCCACTCTCTATCGCTCTAAAAATACTATGAGTTAAATGTTGCTCTGGTCCAATTGATTTACCAAACCAGCCATCTTCTGAAATATTTACAATATAATCAAACTTACTATTTGTGAAAATTTTACCTGAATAAATTATCTCATAACAAATAAGGGGTAATATTTTAACTGATAAATTATTATATTTCAGATTAATTATGTTTCTTTGTTCACCTTTTGAATATGATTGATAGTCATTAGTAATTGTTTTTAAACCAATACTTTTTAACAAGTTTTCAAAAGGTAAAAATTCACCAAAAGGAACAAGATTAATTTTGTTATATGAATTTATTACATTAAGGTCATAGTCAAAAATAGATAATGAATTAAAATATTTAATAGTTTTATTTTCTTCTTCTTTGCTATTTATCCCAATTGCTAATAAATGATTTTCGTTGAATTTATTTTCAAATAACCATTTGTATTCTTTTAGTTGGTCTTGTGAAATACCTGGAATAATACCTTCTGGCCAAATAAAAATTATTTTTTGATTTTTTTTAGGAGAGCTGATTTCAATTAGCTCTTCTATTGCAGTTATTGGGTCAATATTATTATAAAATCTATCTATGCTTATATTTGAACTTAAAATTCTTAGTTTATAATCAAGTTTTTTTACCTCTTGATTATTAAATTTTTCTAAATTTTGTAAACCAAGTATATAAAATGACATTGTTGTAATAAGAAATGCAACACAAATACTAATATCTTTTTTATTCTCTCTTAAAATGAATATTGATGGGCTTGTAAATAATGAAACACAGAAAAGATTAAAGCTGTATGTGCCTATGACTGATGTAATGTTTAAAATTTCGATTTGATTAGAGAAACTATAAGCAATTAAATTCCAAGGGAAACCAGTTAGTATTGATCCTCTGACAAATTCTACTATTCCAAATATTAAAGAAAAAAGAAAAAATGAGCTTAAATTATTATTTGGTTTTAAAACCACAAATAGATAAGCAACTAAAGCATAAAACAAGGCTAAGAAACCAGGTATTAATATTATTGTAAAAGGTATTAAAAACTTAAAATTTTGATCAAACGTTAATGATATTGAGATCCAATATAAATTACTTACAAAATAACCAAACCCAAATAACCAACCATAAAGAAAAAATATTCTTTTATTTTTATAAAACTCAATTTTTTTTATTAAAAATATATAGAATAAACTAAAAGTTAAAAAATTTATTACAACATAATTAAGTGGAGGCAAACTTAAGGAAGTAAGCACTCCTAATAAAATTAAATAAATTAATTCAATATAAAATTTATTTTTCAATTTAATTTATTTTTGATTGTATAGATTTAAATAATAGATTCTCCTCTTTTAACATTTTGGAATAATCTTTATTTTTTTTATGAGCAAAACCTAAAAGATGAAGAAAACCATGAATTAATATTTTAGCAACTCTTTCTTTAAAAGATTTTAAATTTTGTGATCTTGGTTTGTCCATATAATTATAGCTGATGATAATGTCTCCCAAATAAGTATTTTTTTTAATTTTTATTTTTTTATTTAATGGAAAAGATAAAATATCAGTAGTTTTATTTTTTTTTCTAAAAACTTTATTTAATTTTTTAATGTTCTTATTATTTGAAAGTAACAATGTGAAGGTTACTTTTTTATTTAAAAATTTATATTTTTTCGGAAAAGCTTTACATATTTTTTTAAAAAAAATATCCTTATTTTTAAGCCTTTTTGACCAAGCCTTCTCCTCAGAGAAGACATTAATACTAATCATTATTTGAGTATGCTTTAACTATTTTTGAAACTAGTGGATGTCTTACTACATCTGAGTGATCAAAATCAACTATGGAAATTTCCTTTAAATGTCCAAGCAACTCTTTTGATCGGACTAATCCTGACATGCTTTTATTTGGTAAATCAATTTGAGAAGGATCTCCATTAACAACTATTTTTGAATTTTCTCCAATACGTGTTAAAAACATTTTAATCTGGGTATCCGTAGCATTTTGTGCTTCATCTAAAATTGCAAAGGAATTTTTAAGAGTTCTACCTCTCATAAAAGCTAAAGGTGCAATCTCTATATCTCCAATCTCAATCATTCTCTGTATTTTTTCAAAGTCGAAGAGGTCATACAAAGAATCATATAAAGGTCTAAGATAAGGATCTACTTTTTCTTTCATATCTCCAGGTAAAAATCCCAAACGCTCGCCTGCTTCTACAGCCGGTCTTGAAAGAATAATTCTCTCAATCTTTTTTTCTAAAAGCATAGTTAAACCTACAGCTACTGCCAAAAAAGTTTTTCCTGTTCCTGCTGGTCCGGCTGAAATTACAATATCACTCTCCCTCAAAGCCCTCACATAGCTTTTTTGTTTTTCAGATCTAGGAATTATAGATTTCTTGGGAGTTTTGATAATATCCGTAACATTATTATTTTTTACTTTTTCATTAATCATAAAGTTATCAACTGATGAAAGTATATCTTTATTCTCTATACTTCCATTATTAATAAACTGATTAGCCAAAAATTGAATCGCGTTTTTAATTTTTTCATTCTTTTCAGGTGTTGATTTAATTAAAATTGAATTTCCCCTTGAATATAAGCTGCAATTTGTAATTTTTTCTAATTCTTGTAAATTTTTATTAAATTCCCCAACAACACCTATCAATAAGTTATTATCATGAAATATAACACTTAAAGAATTGTTATCTGAATAAACAAATTTTAAAGACTGATCGAGATTTTTTTTAGTTATTCCACTCAAATTCTATGCAACCTTCATGTCTGAATTAACTATAATTTCACCGAATAAAGTGTTTCTGTTACTATTTTTAATTTTTACCTGCACTATTTTACCAATGTCATCCTTTTTACCATTAAAAATTACAGATGTCATATACTCAGATCTACCAAAAGCTTTGCTTTTATCGTCGGTTAAATTTTCAACCAAAACATCAATAACTTTACCCTCCAATGATTTGTTCATTCTGATTTGATTTTCGAATAAGATAGTTTGAATCTTTTCTAATCTTTCAATAGAAATTTTTTTTTCAATTATGTCTAAATTTTCAGCAGTTGTTCCAGGTCTTGGACTAAAAATAAATGAATAAGAGTTAATAAATTTAATCCTTTCAATTAATCTAATAGTATCCTTAAAATCCTGATCTTCTTCGCCAGGATAACCTATTATAAAATCACTTGAAAATTCTATATTTGGATTAATTTCTTTTAATTTATCAAAAGTGATTAAATATTCCTTAATAGTATGTTTTCTATTCATCAACTTTAAAATTTTATTAGATCCACTTTGAACAGGCAAATGCACAAGTGGCATTAACTTTTTAGAAGTTTTATATGCTTCAATCAAATCCTCAGTCATATCTTTTGGGTGAGATGTTGTATATCTAACTCTCTTAATTTCAGACAATTTTTCAATATTTAAAATCAAATCTGATAATCTATACCCTTGATTATCATAAGCATTCACATTTTGACCAAGTAAAATTATTTCTCTTGCACCATTATCAACTAAATATTTTGCTTCATCTAAAATTTGATTAAATGGTCGAGAATATTCTGGTCCTCTTGTATATGGTACTACACAAAAATGACAAAACTTATCACACCCTTCTTGTATAGTTAAGAAAGATGAAACTTTTCCAGCTTCATTTTTTATTTTACTTAAATATTTAAATTTAGAAACTGCATCAAACTCTGTCTCTTCTATCTTTTTCTTTTTTTTAGTATAATTCAAAATTGTATCATTAATTTTATGATAAGCTTGGGGTCCAATAACTAAATCTATGTAGGGTTCTCTTTTAAGCATCTCTTTGTTTTCTGCTTGAGCCACACACCCTGCAATAATCACCAATGGCTTTTTTTTAGATCTAAAAATTTTTTTTACTCTACCTATTTCATGATAAACTTTTTCTTTTGCTTTGTCTCTGATATGACATGTGTTTAAAAGATAGCAAGTTGCTTCTTCATATTTTTCTGTTTTTTTATAACCAATTTTTTTCACTGAATCGTATATTCGATTTGAATCATACTCGTTCATTTGACATCCAAAAGTTTTAATAAATATTTTTTGATTCATAATTATTGAGATTTTTTCTTAACCCCATATAATTCTAATTTGTGGTCTACTAATTTATATCCATATTTTTCCGCAACTTTTTTTTGCAGCTTTTCAATTTCTTCATCTACAAATTCTATTATTTCACCAGTTTTCACATCTATTAAATGATCGTGATGGCCTTCATTAAGCTCCTCATATCTTGCTTTTCCACCCTTAAACTCATGCTTTGTTAATATTCCAGACTCTTCAAATAATTTTACCGTTCTGTACACAGTTGCAATGCTTATTTTTGAGTCAATTTTAGATACTCTATTATATAGCTCATCTACATCTGGATGATCACTAGACTCTGACATTACCTGGGCAATTACTCTCCTTTGATCGGTTAATTTAACCCCTTTTGCTAAACATTTTTGTTCTATTGTTTCTGACATAAAATAATTTTAACTTAAATAAATAGGGTTAATCAAATTTTTTTTAATATTAAATTTATCACACAAATCAGGGATATTTTCATATTTTATATCTTTTTCGCCTTTAAAGTCTTGAATACTATAACAATAATAATCAATATTATTAGTTAAATTAAATGCTTTAACTATAGAGAGTGAATTTCTTATTCCTGCAAAACTTCCAGGACCTCTATTTAGGTAAATTCTACTAATATCTTTCAAATTTAATTGATGAGAATTTAAAAAATCATTAATAATTGAAGTTAATTTTTCATAATTTATTTTAGTATTCTCTTTTGTAATATTATAAATATCATTATTAGTAATGACCATTAAAAAAATTTTTTCACTAGCTACATCAATTATTAGTTTATTCATAATTATTTTATTTTCTAGTGTCAGTTCTAAATCAGATGGAAATAATATCAAATACTATTCCAATGATGAAGGAATTCTATCAATAATGTATCATCGTTTTAATGAAAACAAGTACCCCTCAACCAATATAAAAATGGAAATATTCAAGAAACATATGGATATTATTAAAAACTCAAATTTTAATTTTCTCAATCCAAATAATTTTGAAGAACAATTTAATATTCCAAAATCAAAAAAAAAAATTCTTATAACTATCGATGATGCTTTTGAATCTTTTTATAGTGAAGCATGGCCTTATCTAAAAGAAAATAAAATTCCATTTATTTTATTTGTTTCAACTGAACCAGTGGGAAAAAAAGGTTATATGACTTGGGAGCAAATTAAGGAAATAGAAAGTACTGATTTTGCATCCATAGGACACCATTCGCATACTCATGAATATCTTATAGATGTTAGTAATGAAGAATTTATTTTAGATATTGAAACAGCTAACAAAATTTTTCAAAGGAAACTAGGTTATGTTCCTAGTCTATTCTCATACCCATTTGGAGAATATTCTAAATTTATGAAGGATTATATATCTCAAAATTTCAAATATGCTTTTGGTCAGCATTCTGGAGTCATTGATTTAAATAAGGATAAATTTGAATTACCTAGATTTCCAATTAATGAAAAATATGGTGAGTTAAAAAGATTCAAATCGATAATAAATTATTTTCCATTAGAATATAAAAAGCTACTTCCTGAGGAAAAACAACTACTTGAGAATACAAACCCACCAAATTTCAAAGTTGAATTTTTCAAGGAGCAAAAAAATTTATCTAATATAAATTGTTATTCTAATGAAGGAGATGTTTGGGAAAAATCAAAAACAAACTTTACAAATAACTCTTTAACGATTAAATTTAGAGAACCATTTAAACCAAGGAGAGGAAGAATCAATTGCTCTTTAAATGATCACGGTAAATGGCGATGGTTTGGTGTTCAGTTTCCAATTAAACAAAATTAAATAAGACTTTGTAGATCAAGACTCGAAGGTAATAATTTTGCATCATCAAAATCTTTTAAATTATTCTGTTGAATAATTTTTTGTAAAACCTCTATATATTGGCTTCCTGTTTCTGCATATTTATCTAAGTGTTTAGACAAAATTAAACTATCTAAAGGTTTATTTTGATTTCTAAATTCTGTTCTTGCTTTTCTTAAATTTTTATACGTTGAGTGTGTATTTAAATTTCTTAAATATGCTCTTACAGATAATTGTAAGCTATGAAATTTCATAACTTTATGATCTTTACCCTCATCAGCATTTTTAGGTTTTAATCCTTCTCCAGACCAAGTCCATTGTCCAAATAAAGCATTTCCCTTTAGAGCAAATCTTGAAGTACCCCAGCCAGTTTCTTTAGCAGCTTGAGCTATTGCTAATGAAACTGGTATTTCATCCATTCTTACTTTCAAAGTAGATAAATCATTTTTTCTTACACCATATTGTTTATACTTTTTTTCTAACCATTTTTTTTCAATGTCGGTGTTGCTATTTTTATTTAGAATTGTGAATAATCTTTTTCTATCAACTCTAATTTTATTGTTTTCATTAACTATTAAAGGAAGAACAATTTTTATAAACATATCTTTTCTTTTCTTAGTATTTTCAATATTTTTAATTTCATTCGGTAGAAGACCAATACGTATTGGTTTTACCAATTTTGTATCTCTTACATCTTTTAAATTATAATTTACTTCTTTAAATAATGAGTCAATCTCTGACGCTGTGAATCTAACTAGATTTATCTCAGAATTATTTTCTTCTAAAATATCATATAATAAATCCCTCTCATCAGTATCTACTGACGAGTCTTCCTCAATTAATTTATCTTTGTTTAACGTATTATTTAAAATATTTTTTGAATTATTTGTAAATTCTAGGTTATTAAAATTTTTATCAGTAAAATTGATAATTATAGGTGCTACATAAAAAAATGAAATCACAATAAAAGAACTTAAGAAAAATCTAGAAACTATATTAAAGCTTTTATTTTTTAAAAAACCTGATTTTTTAAATTTTCTCATAATTAATTATTGTATAGCAACAACTTCTTTTACCTCTGGTATATAATGACATAAAAGATTTTGAACACCTTGTTTTAAAGTCATTGTTGAACTAGGACAACCAGAACAACTTCCTTGTAATTGTACTTTTACAACACCATCTTTAAATTCTTTAAATTTTATATCTCCACCGTCTTTAGCAACAGCAGGTCTTATTTTTTGCTCTAAAATTTTTACAATTTTTTCCTCAATTTCAGTTAAATCTAAAACATTTTCTTTTATATTCTCATCAATTACAAACTCTTTGCCATCTGCATAAAAATCATTTATTAGTGAAATTACGATATGTTTTATTTCATCCCACTTAATATTTTCGTTCTTATTTACTGAAATAAAATCTTGGCCTAAAAAAATACCCTCAACTCCATTTATAGACAAAATATTCCTCACCAATTCGTTTTGCATATCCTCTTTATTTGTAATCTCATAAGGACCGCTATTTGAAACTTTCTTCCCAGGAAGAAATTTCAATGAATTTGGATTTGGTGTTACTTCTGTTTGAACGAACATAAATCATATATAATGAATATTTTGAAAATTAAAACTTGATAATAAATTTTTATTGAAAACCTACTATTTCTTTAATTCTTTCAACCTTTTTAGAAGCAATCATATTTGCTTTTTCAACTCCATCTAGAAGAATTTCATCTAAATAACTTTTATCTGCTAAAAGTTTTTTTATTTCATTGGAAATAGGTTCAATTTTATTCACAAGTTCTTCTGCTAATTTGTCTTTAAATTCTGAAAAGTTTTTACCTGCAAAATTTTTTACTGAATTTTCTAATGTAGAATTAGTCAGGCATGAATAAATTCCTAAAAGATTTTTTGCTTCTAATCTTTCATCAAGTTCCTTTATATCCTGTGGCATGGGCAAAGGATCAGTTTTTGCTTTTTTGATTTTGTTTATTATCTGATCTTTATCATCTGTTAAATTTATTCTACTTAAGTCTGATAACTCTGATTTGCTCATTTTTTTTGAACCATCTTTTAAACTCATTATTCTAGAAAATTCTTTTTGAATTAAGGGTTCAGGAACGTGAAGAAAATTTTCTACTTCAAAATCGTTATTAAATTTTTGAGCTATATCCCTGCATAACTCCAAATGTTGCTTTTGATCATCACCTACAGGAACATGAGTGGCATCATATAAAAGAATATCCGCTGCCATTAAAACTGGGTAAGTATATAGACCAATACTAGCTTTTTCTTTATCTTTACCTGCTTTCTCCTTAAATTGAGTCATCCTATTTAACCAACCCATTCTAGCAACACAGCTTAATATCCATGCTCCTTCAGAATGAGCGGCTACACCAGATTGATTAAAAATTATACTTTTTTTTGGTTCTATTCCACTTGCTATAAAAGTTGCAACAGTTTCTCTGATATTATTTTTTAATTCTTTAGGATCTTGCTTTACTGTAATGGCATGAAGATCAACTACACAAAAAATACATTTGTTATCATTATCATTATTTAAATCTACAAAGTTTTTTATAGCCCCTAAATAATTTCCTAGATGAAGATTGCCTGTAGGTTGAACACCAGAGAATATTTTTTTACTCATAAAATTAATACTTTAATTTAATATCATTCATTTGAAAAGCTTTGATGAAATAACACACTATTAAATAAAACACTAATCCCAATATAACAGATAAAACTAAATATAAAGATTTAATTGATTGATTAAATTCTAATTCGTTTTGAAAGAAATTTAATAAAAAATTAAAAAATAAACCCATTAGAATTGATGCAAAAATTATTTTAACAAACTTAATAAAAAATATTTGATTAAAATAAAATAATTTTCGATTTTTTAGAAATAGAAATAAAAATATTGAATTAAACCAAGATGAAATGGATGTAGCTATTGGGATAATTATAAAACCAATATCACTAAAATAATAAACACTAATAAAAATATTAAGAATTACAGAAATCAAAGAAATATAAAATGGGGTTTTGGTGTCATGATTTGCAAAGAAAAAACTTGAAAAAACTTTTATCAAAGCAAAAGCAGGTAGACCTAATGCAAAATAATATAAAGCTAAGCTTGAGTTATTCACAGAAATTTTATCAAAAGACCCATAACCAAATAGAGCTGAAATAATTTGTTCCGATCCAATTATTAAAGCAATAGTTGCTGGAAGACTTAAAAAAAAACTTAATTCAAGAGCTTTATTTTGTATAAGCAGAATCTTATTTTTTTTTCTTGATTGAACGTGTTTTGAAAGCTGTGGAAGTATTACAACACCAATCGCAATGCCAGCTATAGCTAGGTTAATTTGATAAATTCTATCCGCATAATATAGATAAGAAACAGCACTTGCTTGAAATGATGCAATTATTGTACCAATTAAAATATTAATTTGAGTAACACCAGAAGAAAAAATACTTGGTAAAAGCTTTTTAAAAAAAAACTTAACTTTATCGCTTACTTTTAAATTTAAATTAAATTTAAGCGAGACATATTTTGATACATATTTGTATAAAAATATTAATTGTAAAAAACCAGCAAAAGAAACGCCATAAGACAAATAATAAACTAATTGATCACCCAAAAATTTAGAAAAAATTAATACAAAAATTAAAACAATATTTAAAATTATTGGAGCTGCTGCTGCAGCTGCAAACTTATTGTGCGAATTTAGAATTGCAGAAAAAAATGAGGCTAAACAAATAAAAAATAAAAAAGGAAAAGTAATCCTTGTTAAGTTTATTGCTATTTCCATTTTTTCTAAATCACCAATAAAGCCTGGTGCAATAATTGAAACAAATGCTGGCATGAAAATTTCAACAATTGTTGTTAAAAATAATAACCCTAGAAAAATAAGATTAAAAATATTGTTAGCAAATTCATTTGATTGTTTTTTTCCCTTTATTATTTCTGATGTATAACTTGGGACAAATGCCGCATTAAAGGTGCCTTCAGCGAACAATCTTCTAAAAGTATTTGGAATTCTAAATGCTACAAAAAAAGCATCGGCTAGCATTCCTGTTCCAAGAAAAATTGCTATCAAAATATCTCTTAAATAACCCAGCAATCTACTAATGATAGTATAAATACCAAATGTGCCTGTTGACTTAAGTAAGTTCATAAATAATATTAGTCTTAATTTTACCCCAATTGTACACTTATTGTTATCAGAAATGAAAAAAACAAAAATTGATCATTACACAGATAAAGAAGCCTTAGATTTTCATAAAGACAAAAAACCAGGCAAGATTGAGATTATTTCTTCAAAAAATATGACAACTAAGCGTGATCTCGCTTTAGCGTATTCTCCGGGAGTTGCTGCTCCTGTAAAAAAGATAAGTGAAAACCCAGAAGCAGCTTATGATTACACAAGTAAAGGAAACCTTGTTGCTGTAATAAGTAATGGTTCAGCAATATTGGGGATGGGAGATTTAGGTGCTCTTGCATCAAAGCCTGTGATGGAAGGAAAGGCTGTATTATTTAAAAGATTTGCGGATATCGACTCGATTGATTTAGAGATAGATTGTAAAGATTCTGACGAAATCATAAATTCAATTAAAAATTTTGCACCTAGCTTTGGTGGAATAAATTTAGAGGACATAGCGGCCCCTGATTGTTTTATAATAGAACAAAAATTAAAAGAAATTTTAGATATTCCAGTTTTTCATGATGACCAACATGGAACAGCAATTATAACAACTGCAGCATTAATTAATGCCTTAGATATTTGTGGTAAATCAATAAAAAAAATTAAAGTTGTAGTTAATGGTGCTGGAGCTTCAGCACAGGCTTGTACTGAATTGTTCAAAAACACAGGAGTGAAATCTGAAAATATAATAATGCTAGACAGAAAGGGTGTTATTTACGAAGGAAGAACTGATGGAATTGATCAGTGGAAATCCAGATATGTAGTTAAAACTAAACATAGAACTTTAGAGGATGCTGTTAACGGTGCAGATGTTTTTTTAGGATTGTCTGCAAAGGGTGTTCTAAAAAAAGAGATGGTTAAATGTATGGCAAAAAATCCAATTATATTTGCCTGCGCTAATCCTGATCCAGAAATTACTCCAGAGGAAATTAATGAGGTTAGAAATGATGCAATTATTGCAACAGGGAGATCTGATTATCCCAACCAAGTAAATAATTTAATTGGATTTCCTTACATTTTTCGAGGAGCTTTAGATGTTAGGTCGAAAACGATAAATGAAGAAATGAAAGTTGCTGCAGCTAATGCAATAGCTAAGCTTGCTAGAGAAGATGTTCCTGATGAAGTGGTTGCTGCTATGGGTGGGGAAAGACCTCATTATGGAAAAGATTATATTATTCCATCTACATTTGATCCAAGGTTAATTAGTGTAATACCAGCTGCTGTAGCAAAAGCAGCTATAGATAGCGGAGTAGCTAGAAAAAATATAGATAATTTTGAATTTTATAAAGATCAACTAAAACAAAGGCTAGACCCAACAGTAACTATCATGCAAGGTATAAATTCATTTATTAAGAAAAATCAGAAAAAAATTGTTTTTGCAGATGGTGAAGATGAAAATACTTTAAAAGCTGCTATAGCATTTAAAAATTCAAAATTAGGTATTCCAATCTTAGTGGGGAAAGAGAGTAAAATAAAAGAACAAATAAAAAATATTGGTTACAGTGAAAATTTCGACATTGAAATTGTCAATTCAAAAGATGAAAAAAAAAGAAAAAGATACGTCAAACATTTATTTAAAAAATTGCAAAGAGAACAAGGATTATTAGAACGAGATTGTGACAGGATGATTAGAAATGATAGGGTTGTCTGGGCCACAAGTATGGTTGCCTGTGGTGATGCTGATGGTGCTGTAACCGGTAATACAAGAAGATTTGGTGCTTCCCTAGAAAAAATTAAACAAGTTGTAGATGTAAGAAAAGGAGAAACAATGTTTGGATTGAATATGATAGTTGATAAAGGAAGAACTATTTTTGTTGGTGATACAAGCGTTCATGAATATCCGACATCTGAACAAATGGCTGAAATAGCAATATCCACAGCAAGAGTGGTTAGACTTTTTGGATTTGATCCTAAAGTTGCTTTTGTTTCGCACTCAACTTTTGGACAACCTCTTACAAGTAGAACAAAACATATCAGAAGTGCAGTTGAAATATTAAAGGAAAAAAAAGTTGATTTTGAATTTGATGGAGATATGCAGCCAGATGTTGCTCTTAATCCAGAGTATGAAGAACTTTATCCTTTTGCAAAAATTGTTGGTAAAGCAAATATTTTGATAATGCCAGGACAACATAGTGCTGCAATTTCATATAAGTTAATGAAAACAATTGGAGAAACAAAAGTTATAGGCCCTCTTTTAATTGGTTTAGGTTTACCAATAGAGATTGCCCCACTTAGATCTTCAACTTCAGAAATACTAAACCTTGCCTCTATTGCAGCATATTCTTCAGAAGTAATTGACTATAAAAAGTAATTATTCTCTTTGAATTCTTAAATCTTCAACAAGTATTATACTTGCAATCACATCTTCTACATCAACAATTTCTTTTGCTTCACTTATAACTAAATCTTTTTCCTCAATTGTAAGTGCAATACCATAGACATAAATTTTATTTTTATAAGTATCAATTTGATAATTGGTAGATTTAATATTTTTGTTTAAAATTAAAGCTGTTCTAAGCTGAGATGTAATTAGAACATCTTTAGCAGATTGTTTAAATTTGAATTCCTCTTTAATTTTTATGTCATTTCTAACTGAACGCGCACCTTTTGTTTCCCACGCCAGTTTTGTTAAATATAATTTTTCCTCAGGCTCATCTACTTTTCCTGTAAGAAAAATTTTTCCATCTATTACTTTAGATTTTACTAATAAAAAATATTTTTTATCTCTAGCAATTATTTTCGCTGCTAAACTTTTTTGCATTATTGAGTCATCTATTTGAGTGCCTACTGTTCTTGGATCTAAAGCAACTGAAACACCAGTTCCAAAAAGACCTTTAGAACTAACACCAACGCACCCGGTTAAAATAAAACTCATTAAGATAAAAATTAATAATTTATTTTTCATTTTTTAATTCTAAACAATAATTATATATTTCTTTTTTTGATGCATTGCTGATTTGACTTAAAATATCTGTAATTTCTTTAGTAGATAATTTATTAATCATTTTTTTTATTACATTCATATCTGATTCAGTTAATTTTTTAGAGATATTTTTATTTATTTTTCTCTCAGAAATAACAACTGTGAGTTCACCTTTTGGTTCTTTTTCAAATAATTCTAATTCATCTACATTTTTTCTAACAAATTCCTCGTAGATTTTCGATATTTCTCTACAAAAAACTATCTTTCTTCCATTAAAATTCTTTTTAATTTCAGGTATGATTTTATTAATTTTTTTAGGAGAAATAAAAAAAACTAAAGAATTCTCAAATTCTGAAAGTTTTTTTAATTGATTAGATAATTCCTGTTTTTTATCTGGAAAAAAACCACAAAAAGAAAATTTATCCGAAAATCCACTGATTGAAACAGCTACAGCAACAGCCGAAGGTCCGGGAATAGGAAAAATTCTTATATCATTATTAATACACTCATTGACTAATATTGAGCCTGGATCAGAAATGCTAGGCGTACCAGCATCAGATATCAAAGAAATTATTTTCCCAGACTTAAGATAGTCTATAATTTTTATTAGATTTTTTTTTTCATTAAATTTATGATTTGAAATTAATTTTGATTTTATTTGATATTTATCTAAAAGATTTTTTGAAACTCGAGTGTCTTCACATAAAATGTAATCAGATTGATGCAAAACTTCAATTGCCCTTAAGGTAATATCTTTTAGATTTCCTAAAGGAGTTGATACCAAATAAAGACCATTTTCGTATTCTTTTAATTTGAATTGTGGTTTTATGATCATAATTTAGCTTAAAAAATATTATACTAACATCAAAATGATTAAATTAATTAAAATTATTTATTTTATTTTTTTAAGTTTTCACTTTCTTTTTTTTTCAGCTGCTAATGCTCAAGAAAAAATAAAAATAGGATTATTAGTTCCGATGACAGGAGAAAATAAAGAAATTGGAGAATCAATCATTAAAGCAGTTGGATTAGCCGTCAAAGATATTGATAATGACTTAATAGAAATCTATCCAAAAGATACGGCAACTAAAGCTAACCAAACTTTAAAATCAGCGTTTGAATTAAGTGAAATGGGAATAAAAATTGTCATTGGCCCTGTCTTTCATGAAAGTTTAGCCTATTTAGATGAAATGAAAAATTTAACATTTTTATCATTAACAAATAAAACTTTAGATCTTCCGAAAAATGTAATTTCTGCTGGAATTAATTCTACATCACAATTTAATACAATAAAAAAATTTTTAGAAACTAATCAAGTACAAAGAACTGTTTTTTTAACACCAATCCGAGATTATGAATTTGAAATTAAAATAGGGATGAAAAATTCAAAAATTAAAATTTATAAAGATTATGAATATAATACAGAACCTACAAAACTAACAAAACAAATAGAAGAAATCACAAACTATAGAATTAGAAAACAAAATTTAGAGGATGAAATAAATAAGATAAAAAATTCGAATGATCCAAATAAAGAAAAAAAAATAAAAAGACTGGAAAAAAGATATACTTTAGGTAATTTAAATTTTGATGCTGTTGTAATTGCAGATTTTGATGAAAGTCTCAAAAGTGTATCTACATCACTTTTATACACCGATGTGCTTCCTAAAAATAAATATTTTATAACTTTAAATCAATGGTTCGATGAAAGTTTGTTAAACGAAACTGATATTCAACCATTATATTATCCATCAATAAATAAAGAAAATTTTGATACTTACAAAATAAAATACTTTAACGCATTCAATGAAGATCCAACTCATTTATCTTTATTAAGCTATGATCTTATTGGATTAGTTTATTATTTATCAATAAATTCAAATCAGGAAAACTTAAATAAAATTTTCAAAAGAAAAAATTCATTCAAAGGAAAAATAGGAATTTTTGATATCAAAAACAATAAAATAAATCACAGACTTAATTTTTATAAAATTGAAGATCAAAAACTTATAGAAATTTTCTAATTTTTTTAAACGCTTTGTATCTATGATCCATCTTATATTTTTGAGATGGCTTCATTTCTCCAAAAGTTTTTCTTTTCTTAACTGGAATAAAAATTGGATCATAGCCAAATCCATTTGTACCTCTCGGTTTGTCTGAAATATAGCCCTCAACTTTTCCTAAAACGCAAGCAATTTTTTTGTTTAAATATGAAATAGAAAGAGCACAAATAAATCTTGCTTTAATTTTTTTATTTTTCCAATTTTTATCTTTTTTATTTAATTCTCTGTAAACTCTTCTTATAGCTTTATTAAAATCTCCATGCCTTCCTCCCCATCTTGCAGAGTAAATTCCAGGATTTTTATTTAAAAAATCTATCTCTAAACCTGAATCATCAGCTAAACACATTAATCCTGTCTTTTTTGAAAAATATTTAGATTTAATTAATGAGTTTTCTTTAAATGTCTTACCATTTTCAACCGGGCTCTTGAGATTAAATTCAGATGTAGAATAAGTTTTAATACTTTTTGGCAATAAACTCTTGATTTCTCTTAATTTACCCATGTTATTGGTCCCAATCAATAATTTATTAATTTTTTCTTTAGGCATCTAGAAATTACTAAAATCCTTACCATATAAGAAGCTATGGAAAAAGAGGAAAACCAAAATAGCACTTCTGCGAATCAAAGCCAGGATACAGTAAACGGAACTGAAAAACCTGAGGAAAACTTAACCGAAGAAAATAAGCAAGAAACCGACCAAGAACCTAAGGAAGAAACTAAAGAACTAGCCCCAGAAGAAAAGATTTCTGAACTTGAAGATAAAGTGGCAAGAACTTTTGCAGAAATGGAAAATCAAAGAAGAAGATTTGAAAAAGAAAAAGAGGAGGCTTTTGAATATGGTGGTTATAGTTTTGCTAAAGAAGCATTAAATTTGATTGATAACTTGGATCGGTCAAAGCAAGTTCTTGAAAGTGATGATAATTTAAAAGAGACTGAAGCATTAAAAAAAACCCTAGAACATCTAGACATTATTAAAAAAGATCTGATCTCGATATTCGAAAAAAATAACATTAAACCAATCGATAGCCTTAACAAAAAATTAGATCCAAACTTTCATCAAGCAATGATGGAGATAGAGGATGATACAAAAGAACCTGGAACAATAATCCAAGAAATTCAAAAAGGTTTTACTATAAAAGACAGATTGCTTAGACCCTCATTGGTAGGAGTGTCAAAAAAAGTTACAACAAAACCAGAAAAAAATCAGGAAAATCAGGAAAATCAGGAAAATCAGGAAAATCAGGAAAATAAATAATTATGAGATCAACTTGTAGTTTTACATTTAAACCCTATATGACGAAGGAGAGACATTAAATTTATGAGTAAAATTATTGGAATAGACTTAGGAACAACAAATTCATGTGTTGCCATTATGGAAGGAACACAAGCTAAGGTTTTAGAAAATGCTGAGGGAGCAAGAACTACTCCGTCAGTTGTAGCATTTACAGATGAAAACGAAAAATTAATTGGACAACCAGCAAAAAGACAAGCTGTTACAAATCCAGAAAATACTATCTTTGCAGTTAAAAGATTAATTGGAAGAAATTTTGATGACCCAACTGTAAAAAAAGATGTGGAAGCCGCACCTTTCAAAATAATTAATTCTGAAAAAGGTGATGCTTGGATAGAAGCTAAAGGCGAAAAATATTCACCTTCTCAGATATCAGCGTTTATTTTACAAAAAATGAAAGAAACTGCAGAAAAATACTTAGGTCAAGCTGTAACTAAAGCTGTTATTACAGTGCCTGCATACTTTAACGATGCGCAAAGACAAGCAACAAAAGACGCGGGGAAAATTGCAGGGCTAGAAGTATTAAGAATTATTAATGAACCAACTGCTGCATCATTAGCTTATGGTTTAGATAAAAAACAAAATAAAAAAATTGCGGTGTATGACTTAGGTGGTGGAACATTTGATGTTTCGATTTTAGAATTAGGCGACGGTGTTTTTGAAGTTAAATCAACCAATGGTGACACCTTTTTGGGTGGTGAAGATTTTGATAATGCTGTTGTAGACTATTTAGTTTCTGAATTTAAGAAAGATAATGGAATCGACCTTAAGTCAGATAAACTTGCTTTACAGAGATTAAAAGAGGCTGCTGAAAAAGCAAAAATTGAATTATCTTCTGCAGAACAAACAGATATAAATTTACCTTTCATAACAGCAGATAAAACAGGTCCAAAACATATTAACTTAAAAATGACTAGAGCAAAACTCGAGGCTCTAGTTGAAGACTTAATTTCTAGAACAATGCCTCCATGCAAAACTGCTTTAAAAGATGCAGGAATTACTGCAAGTGAAATTGATGAAGTAGTTATGGTAGGTGGTATGACTAGAATGCCAAAAGTATTAGAAGAAGTTAAAAACTTTTTTGGAAAAGATCCTAACAAAAGTGTTAACCCTGATGAAGTAGTTGCAATGGGTGCTGCTATTCAAGCAGGTGTATTACAAGGAGATGTTAAAGATGTACTTCTATTAGATGTAACTCCACTATCACTTGGTATCGAGACACTTGGAGGAGTTTCAACTAAGCTAATTGATAAAAACACAACAATACCAACTAAAAAAAGCCAGGTATTTTCAACTGCTGAAGACAATCAGCCTGCTGTATCTATTAGAGTTCTACAGGGTGAAAGAGAAATGGCAGCTGATAATAAAGCCTTGGGTAATTTTGAATTAGTAGGTATTGCCCCAGCACCAAGAGGAGTGCCTCAAATTGAAGTTACATTTGATATTGATGCTAATGGTATCGTAAATGTTTCAGCAAAAGATAAGGGAACTGGTAAAGAACAAAAAATTCAAATCCAAGCTTCAGGTGGACTAAGTGATGAAGAAATTGAAAAAATGGTCAAAGATGCAGAAGCTAATAAAGAAGCTGATAAAAAGAAAAGAGAGTCTGTTGATGTTAGAAACCAAGCAGATACTCTAATTCACTCTACTGAAAAGAACTTAAAAGAGCATGGATCAAAGATTTCTGATGCAGAGAAAAAAGCAATTGAAGATGCATCAACTGCTGTAAAAGAGGCTTTAAAAGGCGAAGATATTGAAGATATTAAGAAAAAAACTGAAGTTTTAGTTCAAGCTTCAATGAAACTTGGTGAAGCAATCTACAAATCACAACAAAGTGCAAAACCTGAATCTGGAAAAGATGATGGTGGAGATGATGCGGGTAAAAAAGACGAGAATGTTGTTGATGCTGATTTCGAAGAAGTAAAAGACGAGAATAAAGACGAGAATAAAGAAAAAAGCGCTTAAACTGACATTTAATTGTCTGGGGTAATTTGATGGCTAAAAGAGACTATTACGATGTCCTAGGCGTTAATAAAAGCGCGAGCCCTGAAGAATTAAAATCTGCATACAGAAAGTTAGCTGTTAAATATCATCCTGATAAAAATCCAGGAGATTCCAAAGCGGAAGAAAAATTCAAAGAAGCCAGTGAAGCCTACGGAATACTTTCAGATAAAGAAAAGAAGCAAAACTACGATAATTTTGGTCACGCTGCATTTGAAAACGGTGGTGGTAGACCAGGTGGTGGCTTTGGTGGTTTCAGTGGAGCGGATTTCTCAGATATTTTTGAGGATTTCTTTGGTGATTTTGGAGGAGGTGGAAGATCAAGAAGTAGAAAATCAAATAATAGAGGATCAGATCTAAGATATGATTTAACTATTTCTTTAGAAGATGCTTACCACGGAAAAAAACAAGACATTAAATTTTCTACATCAGAACAATGTGGAACTTGCAAAGGTAACGGATCTAAACCAGGTTATTCACCTGATAGATGTTCATATTGTGGTGGGAATGGAAGAATAAGGTCTAATCAAGGTTTCTTTACTGTACAACAAACCTGTCCTCAATGTAATGGAAATGGCGAGGAAATTACTAATCCTTGTAACGATTGTAGTGGTCAGGGTAAAAAACAAGCATCTAAAAGAATATCTGTAACAATTCCAAAAGGTGTTGATGATGGAACAAGAATTAGATTAGCAGGAAAAGGTGAATCAGGTACAAGAGGTGGAGCAACGGGTGATCTTTATCTTTTTATTAATGTAAATTCACATAACTTATTTAAAAGATCAGACGAAAATTTATTTTTTGAATTCCCTCTTTCTTTAACTGACGCAGCTTTAGGAACAACTATTGAAATACCAACGATAGATGGTGGAAAAGCAAAAATAAAGATTCCTGATGGTACTCAAAATGGAAAACAATTCAGATTAAAAGGTAAAGGAATGCCCTTCATGAGAAGAGGCGATTTTGGAGACTTATATGTTCAAGTTAAAACAGAGGTACCTGTATATTTAAATAAAAAACAAAAAGAATTATTAGAGCAATTTAGAGAAATTGAAAACGATAAATCTAATCCAAGTATTAAAAAATTTTTTCAAAAAGCAAAAGATTTCTGGAAAAACTAAAAGACTAATCTTCTAAAAAAGGTTATTATTATTTTAATGAAAAAAATTAATCTAGCGATTTCTGGTTGTATGGGTAGGATGGGCCAGCAATTAATTAAGTCTTCAAAAAAAAATAAAAATTTTAAACTAGTTACTCTTACAGAAAATAGATTAATAAATAAAAAATTTAGTGGAATTAAACCTGAATTAAATTCTGATAAAGCTTTTAAAAAGACTGATATAGTTATTGATTTCACCGTACCAAATTGTACTCTTGAAATTCTCAAAATAGCATCGAAACTTAGGAAAAAGGTGGTAATTGGCACTACTGGATTCACTAGAAACCAAGAAAATCAAATTAAAAAATATTCAAAAAAAATACCCATTCTAAAAGCAGGTAACATGAGCTTAGGTGTAAATTTATTAATGTATTTAACCGAGATTGCATCAAAATCACTAAATGATGAATATTTGAGTAAAATATTTGAAGTACATCACAAACATAAAAAAGACTATCCATCAGGTACTGCATTAATGCTTGGTAAAGGAATTGCTGACGGAAAAAATAAAAATTTATATAATTTAATTGGTAAAAAATTCTTAAATAAAAAATCCTTTCCTTATGGAACAAAAATTAATTTTAACTCAATTAGAAAAGGTGAAATTATTGGTGAACATGAAGTAAAATTCTCTAGTGGAAAAGAAATAATTACATTAAACCATGAGGCTTTTGATAGAGCACTTTACTCAGATGGAGCTTTAACAGCTTCTAAATGGTTGATGAAAAAAAAACCAGGATTATATTCTATGAGAGACTTGCTTAATTTTTCATAATGAATGAGAAACAAAAAGCAAAAATCATAATTAAAACTCTTAATAAAATTTACCCTAAGGCACCTGTTCCTTTAAAAAGTAAAAATACTTTCACTCTATTAATTTCTGTACTGCTTTCAGCACAATGTACTGATATAAATGTTAATAATGTAACAAAAGATATCTATTCTAAATACTATAAACCAGAGCATTTTGTGAGATTAGGAAGAAAAAAAATTGAAAAATTAATAAAAAAAATTGGCATTTTTAGAATTAAAGCCAAAAGTATTTACTTAATGTCAAAACAGATTTTAGAGAAACACAAAGGTAAAGTGCCTAAAACTTTTGAAGAACTTGAAAAACTACCTGGTGTAGGTCATAAAACAGCTAGCGTAGTAATGTCTCAAGGTTTTGGTTATCCCGCTTTTGCCATAGATACACATATTCATAGACTTGCACAAAGATGGGGTTTAACAAATGGAAAAAATGTTACTCAAACTGAAATAGATTTGAAAAGAATATTTCCAAAAAAAACTTGGTCTAAACTTCATTTACAAATAATTTTTTATGGCAGAGAATATTGTAAAGCAAGAGATTGTTATGGTTTAACCTGTAAAATATGCACTACTTGCTACCCAAATAGAAAAAAACCTGTTATTACAAAAAAAGCTTAATATGAAAATTTTAGGAATAGGAAATGCGATAGTCGACGTCATTTGCAAAGTAGATGACAATTTTATTCATAAAAATAATCTGACAAAAAGCACAATGAAATTATTTTTTGATGAAAATGAATTCAAAAATTTATTAAAAAATCTTAAAATTGAAAAAACTGTTTCGGGAGGTTCTGTAGCAAACTCTATAGTTGGATTATCTCAACTTGGCGATAAAGTTGGGTTTATAGGTAAAGTTTCTGATGATGAATTTGGTAGTAAGTACGAAGAAGGTTTAAAAAAAGAAAATGTAGAGTATTTTTATTCAAAAAAAAAAGAAGAATTACCCACTGGGACGTGTTTAATTTTAATAACTCCAGACTCAGAAAGAACAATGTGTACCTTCCTAGGAACAGCAGGAAAAATAAATGAAAACGATGTTAGTTCAGATGAAATTAAAAAAAGTGAGATAATATTTTTAGAAGGTTATTTATGGGATGAAGGAGAGCCCAAAAAAGCCTTCGATAAAGCTATAAATAGTGCCAACAAAGTTGCTATGTCACTTTCGGACCTATTTTGTGTAGATAGACATAAGCCTCATTTTTTAAACTTAGTTAAAAATAAACTTGATATAACTTTTGCCAATGAACAAGAAGTTACTTCATTAATTGAGGCAAAAAATTTTGATGACATTATAAACTTTTCAAAACAACTTAAAAAATTAGTAATTGTAACTAGAGGAGAAAAAGGTGCAGTTGCAATTAATGGTGATGAAGTTGTTGAAAATGATATACAAAAAAATCTAAAAATTATTGATCTTACAGGTGCAGGCGATCTTTTTGCAGCTGGGTTTTTACATGGGTATATCAATAAATTATCAACAAAACAGTGCCTTGAAAAAGGTACTGAAATGTCATCCAAAATAATACAGCGAATTGGGGCAAGACTATAAATTTAATTTTTCTTTCTTTTAAAACTTCCCTTACCTTTTTTTGGTTTAACTATTTTTGGTTTATATTTTTTAGTAAATAGGTCTTTAGCCATAGGATTTTTCTTATTTGATTTGATAGCCATTTTTCTCACTAATTATGAAAACGTTGTCATCAAATGTATTTAAAATTTTTTTTCTTAGTCGATAAATGTGGGTTTCAACCGTGTGAGTTTCTATATCAGATTGATAACTCCAAACTTTTTCTTGTAACTCACCAACACTAACTGGTTTGTCTGATTTAGACAAATAAGTAATTGTATTTATTTCTTTTTCAGTAAGCTTAAGTTTTTTATTTTTTTTTAACATTTCTCTAGAATTTAGATCAATAGTATAATTGTTTATTTTCACTTCAGATTGGCTGTTAAATTGCAATTTTAAAAATTCAATATTTATTTTTTCAATTAATTTAAATACATTAATTGGTAAATTATCTAAAACAAATTGATTACTAATATCTGAATATTTTTTATTTGATATAATTAAATAATTATTAAAATTTTTAACTCTTTCATTTAAAACATCATCTCTATCTTCAAATTCAATATTAAAATTTAAATCTGCTCCAAGTTCATCAAGGATTTGATATAATTCTGTAAACTTATATATTATTAAATTCTGACTGCTCACTAGAGGTAGAATATGACAATTTTTGTAAAAAATAAACACACTCTTCAAATAGATGAATTTAAATTTAAGTGCTGCATTGGAAAAAAAGGTTCAACTAGTAACAAAATAGAGGGAGATAAAAAAACACCAAAAGGTACTTTTAAAATTGAAAACCTCTATTTTAGAGAAGATCGAGTTAAAAAACCTTTGACTTTACTGAAATGTATCAAAATAAAAAAAAATATGGGTTGGTGTGATGACATTAGTTTTCCACAAAAATACAATAAACTTATTAAAATTGAAAAAAAAATTAGGCATGAAAAATTAAAAAGAAAAGATAATAAATATAATTTATTAATTCCAATTAAATACAACTATAAAAAACCTATCACTGGAAATGGTAGTTGTATCTTTATTCATCTAACAAAAAATTATAAGCCTACTGCTGGATGCATTGCTTTAAAAGAAAAGGATTTTTTGATCTTGCTCAAATTAATAAATAAAGATTCAAAAATAAAAATTTTCTAGGATCTTTGACCAAAAATACTAGATCCAATTCTGATAAATGTTGACTTATACTTGGCAGCTATAATAAAATCTGAAGACATTCCCATGCTAAGTTCAGTTAAACCAAGGAATTTATTTAAATTATTCATCTCCTTAAAATAAACTTCTGGATCAATATTAGCAGGAGGAATACACATTAAGCCGATTAAATTTAAATTAATTTCTTTACAGTAATTAACTAGACTTTTGAGCTCATTTTTATTAATCCCTGATTTTTGATTTTCATCACCAATATTAACTTGTAAGAATATTTTTATATTTTTATTTATTTTATTTTGTTCATCGGCAATTTTTTTTGCAAGCTTTTCGCTATCTACAGAATGAATATAATCAAATAATTTTACAGCAAACTTAACTTTATTGGTTTGCAATTTTCCAATCATATGTAGTTGGAGTTCTGAATTTATTTTTTTTATTTCTGTCCATTTTTCGACAGCTTCCTGAACTTTATTTTCACCAAAATCAATATGCCCATGATCTATCAGAGGTGATATTTGATCAATTTTAAATGTCTTAGAAACTGCTATAATTTTTGGATAATTATTAATATTTATTTTGTTTAACTTAACTTTTATAGTGTCTTGTATATCTAATAAATTTTTAACTGTACTATGCATATAAATAATTTTAGAAAATATTACTTTATTAATAAATTTGATACAAAAAATATAGATAAACAAACACCAAATACAGGAATTATTTATAGAAATTATGATACAAAAGATAGCTTAACAACTGTTATTAAGCTTAAAAATTACTGTAAAAAAAAAGGTCACAAATTTTTTTTATCAAATAATGTTAAAGTAGCAATAAACCTAAATTTAGATGGAGCTTATATTCCATCGTTTAACAAAAGTACAAGTCATCTTTCATATTCTAAGAATAAAAATTTTTTATTAATTGGATCTGCACATAACAATAAAGAAATTAAAATTAAAGAAAAACAGGGTGTTAGTATATTATTTTTGTCTTCAGTTTTTAAAAAAAATAAAAACTATTTGGGATTAAATAAATTTAAATTATTGACAAATTTAACTAACAAAAAAGTTATAGCTTTAGGTGGTATAACAAGTGAAAATTTAAAAAAATTAAGTTTAATTAATTGTAAAGGTTTTGCTGGTATTTCTTATTTCCAAAAAAAAACGGCCCCACAAGGAGGCCGTTTAAATTATTTAATAGGTACTTAATTAGAATGTGAATGCAAGACCAACCTCTTTATGAGTGTCGTCTGTACCACTTGTTCCACCTACGTTGTCAGATGCATTAGCTGCAGCTGTTAACGACATAGATCCCATTGTGTAAGAAACAGAAAAACCTGAATCTTCTTGGTCAGATTTTGTACCATCTTCAAACTCAACAGTAGACATACCAGCTGAAATAGATAAATCTTCATTTACTGCAAAAGATGCACCAATGTGAGTTCTATCTGTGTCAGCATTTACTGTAGAGAAATCTATAGATGTTAACTGAATACCAAGTGTAGTAGCACCTACAGTGTAAGTTCCACCTAATGTAGTTTGGTCAGTTGATTTGTTAACACCAGCGTACTCATCAGACATTGCAACGAAAACCATTGCACCATCTACTGGAGACATATCAACACCAAATGATTTAGCAGATCCACCATCTTGTTGTTTGTTGTAATCTAGAGAAATGTTAGCTCCGCCCATAGTAGTACCATAACCGATTTTATTTGTTTTATTACCAGTTAGTACACCATTAGCTTGACCATCCATATCATCCCATACGTTCTCAGCAGCTGTTGGTACTTTATCTTCGTAAGCTGAAATACCATGACCTTGAGAAGTTCCATTTGCAAATGATAAAACGCCTGAATCACCCATATCAAGTTTTAACCCTGAAGATGAGAAACCACCAGCACTTAACATTTGGAAGTAGTTGATAGTCATTCCATTGTCCATTTCACCTGATCCAGAGAAAGTAATATCTCTAGTCATTGACCATGGGTTTCCACCACTTTCAGTTTCATCTGCAGTTACATAAGATACTTTAGCAGCACCTGCTACGTCTAAAGCTCCAGCGTATGCAGTACTTGCAACCAAAGATCCTGCTAATGCAGTTAATCCTAGTTTTTTTAAGTTTGTCATAATTGACTCCTGTTTTTGTTATTTATAATTAATTATAATTGAACCCTAATTATCACTTCCGGACGTTTAAAAGTGCTAAATTCTAAGATTTATCAATAATAAACCAAAAATGTTGCATATATACAACAATTTTATCAGATTAGATTATTTTCATAATAAATATGCAATTTTATGATATTAAAAACTCTAATTATTTAAGAGTTCTGACATATCTATGAAAAAATTATTCAGTATATTTGCCATATATTTTATTGTTTTTCAATCGCTCGTGTCCTGTGGAATCTATAGGCCTGTAGATGCAAAAAAATACCCTCCCCAACCTGAGTTAAGAGTAAAAAAGAATAAGGAAGAAGGCAGAGGGTTTAGATTAATGAGTGGATTTGAGAAAGGTAAAGGTGGAAAATTTGAGTTTGCAAATGCAAATCCTTTATGGAGAGCTTCATTAGATATAATTGATTTTATGCCCTTGCTTTCTGTAGATTACGGTGGGGGTATAATAATTACTGATTGGTATAGCGAAGAAAACACCAATGATGAAATTAAAATTACAATTCAATTTCTTTCAAATGAAGTTAGATCAGATGCACTAAGCATAAAAGTATTTAAAAAAAAATGTACTAATTTGTCAAATTGTAAGGTAATACAATCTCAATCAGATATCGACCAAGAACTTAAAGTTGCTATTCTGAAAAGAGCAGCAAAATATAAAACAAGTGATTTTGAAAGTAAAAATAAAGGTAAAGAAATCCGAGTTAAAGAATTTAGAAATTAGTTTAAATCAAAGTCGTAAGTGGAAAGATATAATTTCAAAATAGTTGAAAAAAAATGGCAAGAATTTTGGGATCAAAATCAAACCTTCAAATCTAAAATAAAAAAAGACAAAAAAAAATTCTATTGTTTAGAAATGTTTCCCTACCCCTCGGGTAATATTCACATGGGACATGTCAGGAACTACACAATTGGTGATGTACTTGCTCGGTATAAAATAATGAAAAATTTCAATGTCCTTCACCCAATGGGTTGGGATTCATTTGGTATGCCAGCTGAAAATGCTGCAAAACAAAATAATCTTGATCCTAAAAGTTGGACTGAAAAAAATATTTCAAATATGAAAAAACAACTTAAAAAGTTGGGTCTTTCAATTGATTGGAATAAAGAAATATCAACCTGTTCGTCTGATTATTACAAACACCAACAGAAATTATTTTTAGAATTTTATGATAAAGGCTTAGTATATCGTAAAGAAAATTATGTAAATTGGGATCCAGTTGATCAAACAGTACTTGCAAATGAACAAGTAATCGATGGTAAGGGATGGAGATCAGGAGCTCAAGTAGAAAGAAAAAAATTAAATCAGTGGTTTTTTAATATTTCAAAATTTTCTGAGGATCTTTTAAGAAGTTTAGATAATTTAGAACTTTGGCCAAACAAAGTGAAGGTAATGCAAAAAAATTGGATTGGAAAATCTTTTGGATGCGAAATTAATTTTAAAATTAAAGACAATCAAAATATTAATGAGATAAAATGTTATACAACTAGACCCGACACCCTTTATGGAATGTCATTTCTTGCTGTTTCCGTAGATCACCCATTATCAAAATTATATGAAAATGATGTTCAGTTTTTAAAATTTAAAGAAGAATGTTCTAAAACAGGAACTACAGAAGAGGCAATAGCTCAAGCAGATAAATTAGGATTTAAAACAAATCTAAATGCAATTAATCCACTTGATGAAACATCGTCTGTGCCAGTTTATTTTGCAAACTTTGTTTTAATGGACTACGGTTTTGGAGCCGTTTTTGGATGTCCAGCTCACGACCAAAGAGATTTAGATTTTGCTTTAAAGTATAATTTACCAGTCAAAACAGTTGTGAGACCAATAGACAAGGATGTAAATTTCAAAGTAAAAAATAAGGCATATACTGAAAATGGTATACTTATAAACTCCCAAAAATTAGATGGACTGAAAGTTCCAGATGAGTCTATTCCAAAAACTATAAAAATTTTAGAAGAAAATAAGTTTGGAAATAAAAAAATTAATTTTAGATTAAAAGATTGGGGTATTTCAAGACAAAGATATTGGGGTTGTCCAATACCAATAGCCTATGATGAAAATAATCAAATTTTAAAAATACCTGAAAAACAACTACCAGTGAAATTACCAGATGGAGTAGATCTTAACGTGCAAGGAAACCCTCTAGACCATCAAGACAAATGGAAAAATATTGAAATAGATGGAAAAAAATGTGTTCGTGAGACAGATACATTAGATACATTTGTAGATTCTTCTTGGTATTTTTTAAGATTTTGCTCAAGTGATAATTCAAAAGTACCATTTAACGATGAGGAAATTAAATATTGGATGCCAGTTGATCAATATATTGGTGGGGTAGAGCATGCAATTTTACATCTGCTTTATTCAAGATTTTTTATAAAAGCAATATCTTATAAAAATAATAACTTTAATATTCAAGAACCTTTTGATGGTCTTTTTACTCAAGGAATGGTTTGTCATGAAACTTACAAAGATCAAAAAGGTAATTGGCTTCATCCTGATGAAGTAACATCGGATGATGGTAAAAATTATTTTAAAAAAGATAACTTAAATGAAAAGGTTATAGTTGGACCAATTGAATCAATGTCTAAATCAAAAAAAAACACAATTGAGCCAGCTAAAATAATTGAGCAGTATGGTGCAGATTCGGTAAGATTATTTATATTATCCGATAGTCCTCCAGAAAAAGACGTTCAGTGGTCAGAGGAAGGCATGATTGCCTCATATAAATTTATACAAAAATTATGGGTTCTTCATAAGAAAATAAAAGCAATCTTAAACAACGAAATAGAGATTAAAGATAAAAAGATTGAAAGGACGGAAGAATTAAATAAATTTACAAATCAAATCATACATAAGATTACCAATAATTTAGAAAAATTTAATTATAATGTTATTGTTGCAAATTTTCATGAAATTTATAATTACTTCTCAAAAGAAATAAATAATTTCATTAAGAAAGACGCTCTTAGAGAAAATTATAAAAATATATTATTTCTATTTTCACCAATCATACCTCATTTTGCACAAGAATGTTTATCTGAATTAAATATTAATAATAAGATTATCTGGCCAGAAGCTAATAAAAAATACCTACAAGAAGATATGGTCGAGGTTGTAATACAAATAAATGGCAAAAAACGTTTCACTATTCAGAGTAATACTGACTCAACTGAAAAAGAGGTATACGATAAAGTTGTTAAAGAAGCGTATTTTATCAAAAATTATGGTGCTATGGATATAAAAAAAACTATATTTGTTAGAAATAGACTAATGAACTTGATAATTTTATAATTATGAAAAAATATTATTTATTTATAATATTACTATTATTTACTCAATGTGATTATAAACCGATTTATTCAAAAAATAATCAGAATTTTGGAATTAAAATTATAGAATTTAATGAAAATAGATCAAATAAGATTTTAGCTACTAGACTTGAAAATTATACCTATGAAAAAGATAATGTCTTTTTATATGAATTAAAATTATTAACGTCTGAAAATAAATTAATACTATCAAAAGACACTAAGGGCGATCCTTTACTTTTAGGTTTAAAAATTAATCTAAACATTGAAGTTTATGAAAAAAATAAACTAATCACAAAAAAAGAATACAGTGAACAATTTAATTACCAAAACTTAAGTAAAAAATTTGAATTAAAAAGCTACGAGAGCGAAATTCGATCAAACATTTATAATAAAATGATATCAAAAATTTTAATTGATTTAACAAATCTAAAATGATTTTAAAATCTTTTGAAATAAATAAAATTAATAAAAAAATAAATCAATTAATACTGTTTTACGGAAAAAATGAGGGTTTAAAAAATGAAGCTCTTAATATTTTAATTAAAGATGAAAACAATATTCAAAATTATGAAGAAAAAGGAGTTTTAGATAATCAAAATAATTTTATTGAAAATATTTTAAATAAATCTCTTTTTGAAAAAGAAAAATTTATTGTTATTAAAAGAACTACCGACAAAATTTTAAAAGTAATCGAAGAGTTACATTTTAATAACCTTGAAAATACAACAATTATTTTGAATTCAGATAATTTAGAAAAAAGATCGAAATTAAGAAGTCTTTTTGAAAAAGATAAAAAATTAGTTTGTGTTCCATTTTATCCTGACAACGACCAAACATTATCTAAATTAGCGTATAAGTTTTTGAGTAATAAAAAAATTTCACTTTCTCCTTCAAATATTAACTTGATAGTTAACAAATGCAGTGGGGACAGAGAAGCTCTTACTAATGAGCTTCAAAAGATAGAATATTTTGGCAAGAATGGAAAAAAAATTAATAGTGAAACTATATCAAAGCTGATCAATTTAAATGAAAACCACAGTATATCTGAACTTATTGATAATTGTCTTGCTCAAAACAAAAAAAAGATAATAAGCATCTTGAATGAAAATAATTTTAGTAATGAAGATTGCATTATGATTATTAGATCTTTTATTATAAAGGCAAAAAAGTTGCTGGTGCTATCAAAAACTTTCGAAACTAACCAGAATATAGATTTAACCATCTCTTCAGCAAAACCACCAATTTTTTGGAAAGAAAAAGAAATTACAAAACAACAAATTCAAAAATGGAAACCAAAAAATATCAAAAATCTGATCTACGCATTAAGTGAAACTGAATTAAAAATCAAAAAAAATATAAATAATTCAATAAATTTAATTACAGATTTTATTTTACTTCAATCTTCATCACCAACTAGTAATTAGATTTAATTATATCTATAATTTTATTTAGTTGATCTAAGTCTTTATATTCAAAAGAAATTTTCCCTTTATTTCTCTTACTGTTTTTAATTTCTACATTTAATCCTATTTTATTTGATACTGAAAGTTCAAGAGCGATAATATTAGTATCTTTTGTGATCTTTGACTTTTGTCTTTTCTTTTTAAATAATTGTACAAAATTTTCTGCTTGCCTAACTGAAAGTTTATTTTCTACAATTTTATTTGCAACAAAACTTGCATTTTCCAGACCTACTAAAATTTTAGCATGACCTGTAGATAGCCTTTGAGACTCAATTAATTTAATAACGTCATCAGGTAAAGTAAGTATTCTTAAAGAATTAGTTATATAACTTCTACTTTTACCAATAAATTTTGAAACTTTTTCCTGATCATAAGAAAATTCATCAATCAATCTTTTATAGCCTTGAGCTTCTTCCAATGGATTTAAATCATGCCTTTGAACATTTTCAACTATTGCAAATTCTAAAGATTTAAGGTCATCTGCCTCTGTGATTACGACAGGTACATTGTGAATACCTGCTCTTTGTGCCGCGAGCCACCTTCTCTCACCTGCTATAATTTCAAATTTTGAATTTTCATTATTTGATCTTCTAACTATGATTGGCTGTATCATTCCTCTTTCTTTGATGGAATTTGTTAAATCCTCTAAGTTTGCTTCATCAAAATTTTTTCTTGGTTGGTATTTGTTTGGTATTAAGTCGCTTACTGGTAATTGATTTTTTTGAACCTCCACTTTAGTTTCACCAATTAGTGATGATAAACCTCTTCCAAGACCCTTTTTAATTTTATCCATTAAGCAGCACTCCCAATTGTTGACTCTTGATTTATAAATTCATCGGTAAAACTAAAATAAGATTTACTACCAGGGCAGGATTTGTCATAAATTAAAACTGGCATGCCATGAGAAGGTGCTTCTGATAATCTTACATTTCTTGGAATTACTGTTGAATAAACTTTTTCATTAAAATAATCTCTTGCTTCTTTTTCAACTTGTGATGAAAGCTTATTTCTTTTGTCATACATAGTTAAAAGGATCCCTCTAATTTTTAAATCAGGGTTTAAACTTACTTTTATCCTTTCAATAGTTTTCATGAGTTGGGTTAGCCCCTCAAGAGCAAAGAATTCTGTTTGCAAAGGTACCAGAAGTGAGTTTGAGCAGACAAGCGCCATAACCGTTAGAAGACTTAAGGAAGGCGGACAATCAATCAGTACATAGTCGTATAACCCTCTAGAATTGTTTAAATAAGCGGTTAATTTAGTCTTTAATATGAAGGCTCTATTACTATCGTCAGCTGTTTCAACCTCAAGTCCTGATAGATCTACATTAGAGGTGATAATATCTAAATTTTCAAACTGTGTCCTTTTGATTATCTCATTAATCTGTCTAGTTCCATTCAATACACCATAAATTGTGTCACTTGAGTTGTCTACGTTGGATAATCCAAGACCTGTAGTGGCATTTCCTTGGGGATCCAAATCAATAACTAAAATTTTTTTATTAAGTTGAGTTAATCCAGCTGCTAAATTTATAACAGTTGTTGTTTTTCCTACCCCACCCTTTTGATTTATTACTG